>CAYGQU010000255.1:0-5014 GCA_964352045.1 uncultured Planctomycetaceae bacterium | reverse complement strand
GGCCTTTATTGCTTACAAGTACGATACCGCTTTAGGCCAGTTGCTGGGCATGCTTCCCAAGGGAAGCGGTTTATTCGGATTTGTGTTGGCTGCACTTCTTGGGGCTGTTATTAGTTCATTGGCAGCCATGCTGAATGCTGCCTCGTCGATCTTTACGCTTGACCTTGTGAAGAAGTACGTTGCCCCTAACGCTTCGCACTCGGCGACGGTTTTAATTGGTCGTATTTCGGTCGTTGTATTTGCGATTATCGCTTGCGTTGTTTCGCCGATTTTGGGTGATCCTAATATTTCAAACTCAATCTTTACGATTATTCAAGAATCACAAGGTTTAATTTCGCCTGGTATTCTGGCCGTCTTCATTGCAGGCCTGCTGATGCACCGGTGTCCACGTTGGGCTGGTGTCGTTGGACTTTTGGCAAGTATTGTCTTTTACTCGGGGCTCAAAGTCGCTGCTCCTGATGTTCAATTCTTGAATCGAATGGCAATCGTTTTCGGTATTTGCATGGTTATTATGTACCTTGCAACTTTGTTGGCTCCGATGAAAGAGCCCGTTACATTCGAAGCCAAAACCGAGATCGAGCTCGACACATCCAAAGGAGCTAAAATTGCAGGGATCCTCTGTGTTTTGATCACTCTTGCCATGTATTTGGTCTTTAGCCCTTGGGGTATCGCAGGATAGTCCTACGCATTATTTCAAGTTTTAGCCCACCTCAGCCCTAGCGAGGTGGGCTATTTAATGCGCTACCCGTAGATATTGCTATCAAGATTCACCAGGCCCAAGTTTCATCAACTCATGGCAGTAAGTTATTGCCGAAACCAATGAACCCCGTTATTCTGTAGTCTTAACAATAATTTAATAAATATATTGGCGGTGTGAGATCTCGCCTCATTAGGAATGACTATGACTGCTCCCTATCCGGTACTCAACTTGCCCGAACGTCTGCTGCATGGACCAGGTCCATCGCCTGTCGCGCCATCGGTCCTCGAAGCTTTGTCGCGTCCTTGTATTGGTCACATGGACCCTGAATTCATTCGCGTAATGAACGAAGTGCGTGAAATGCTTCAAGCGGTTTTTCGTACAAATAACGAAATGACCCTTGCTTGTTCGGGCACCGGTTCGGCGGGTGCTGAAATGCTTATGGACAATCTTGTCGAACCGGGCGATGTTTGTCTGGTTGGAATCAACGGTGTCTTCGGAGGACGTCTGACCGATAAAGCGGAGCGGGCTGGCGGAATTGTTCACACCATGCAACAAGATTGGGGTAAAGTCTTCGATCAAGATGCCATCATTGAAAAAGTCGAAGAACTCAAGCCAAAGCTAGTTTGCTTTGTTCATGCCGAAACTTCTACCGGTGTTTGCCAACCCTTCGATCGGCTTGCCGAGGCAGTGCACAAACATGATGGATTGCTTGTGATGGATTGCGTCACTTCGTTTTCTGGCATGCCAGTCGAGATCGACGCTTGGGGCGTGGATGCTGCCTACAGCGGAACCCAAAAATGCCTGTCCTGTCCGCCCGGCTTATCGCCCGTCACACTTTCCGAACGAGCGATGCACAAAGCCAATAACCGAAAGAAAAAAGCCAACTCGTGGTATCTCGACCTTGCGCTTGTCGGTAACTACTGGAGTGGCAGTCGAGCCTATCACCACACGGCTCCTGTGAACATGAATTTTGCTTTGCATGAAGCCTTGCGTCTTGCTTTAGAAGAAGGGCTTGAAGAACGTTTCGCTCGCCACCGTACGGTCCACGAGCAACTAAAGGCGGGGCTCGAGTCACGAGGTTTTGAGTACGCTTCAGATCCTAAAAATTCATTGCCTATGCTCAACCTGGTAAAGATTCCCGCCGGCGTTGAAGACGAAGCAGCCGTACGTGGAAAGTTACTCAAAGAGCATGGTATTGAAATCGGCGGTGGTTTGGGTGCCCTAGCGGGTGTCTGCTGGCGAATTGGCATCATGGGTCACGGCGCTCGTTCTGAGAATGTCGAAACGATTCTTGCGTCGCTTGACAAAGTCATGCCAACTCTGGCGACTGCCTAGTTCTGCGATACCAACTAGCTAACCCATCGAATTAGTCATCCTGTCGAATTAAGTTCTACGGGGCCTTGGCATCGCGGACTTCAAGCAATTGGGCCACAATGCTAATAGCGATTTCTGCTGGGTGATTCGTTCCGATAGGTAAACCGATCGGGCAATGGAAACTTACTTTTTCAGGCGAGACCCCCGACTCGATAAGTTCGCGGTGTAACACTTTGGCCTTGGCTTTGCTGCCAATCACTCCGAGGTAGGGGAATTCTCGCCCCGAGATAAATATCTCGGCCAGCACGGGTAGATCGCTCCGATGGCCTTGTGTCATACAAAGCACGAATGCTGAGTCGGGAAGCTTTGCCACTTGCTTAGAGGGATTTTCCGATACGATTGTGCGGACCCCTTCGGGCAGTTGAACAAGCCATTCCTTCCGCGGATCGATGCAGGTAGTTTGACAAGGAAGCGTCACGAGTAACCGTGTAAGCGCTTGAGCAACATGCCCTGCTCCGAAAATGATGATAGGCCAGCTCTCGGTTGCCATTGCCTCGAAAAAGAGTTTCACCCGACCGCCGCAAGTCATACCGACGTCGGTCTTCAGGCTCCAATCAACTAGTTGCTGAGCGGAACCCTCCTGTAGCATCTGTTGAGCTAGGCCAATCGCCTTTGCTTCGAGGCGTCCTCCCCCTACGGTACCAAGATCATAACCTTGATCGGTAACAATCAGTTTCCCTCCAACATCTTGGGGGACGGATCCTGCGGTCTCGACTAACGTTACCAAGACGAAACGGGTCGCCCGTTCGGTTAGTGCTAGAGCCCGACGGAGCACTTCCGATTCGTTCATGCGAAGGGGCTTTGGGTAGATGAATGAACTTTAGTGGATTGTGTGCTTTTCGAGGCTTCTAGTTTCGTTAAGCAAGTTAGAATCTCTTCTGCTGTGGCAGGAACCTTGAAATCAAACGTCGGATCAACGTGGTTTTGTCTCGCGATGCACGTCAGTGCGTGCCGGGCAGCGGCCCAGACACAAACGCCCAGCATCAACGGTGGTTCGCCGACAGCTTTGCTGCGACGAACGTTGTTTGTTTGTTTTGGGTTGTCAATAAAATTGACATTAAACGTTCTTGGCAAATCAGTAATGTTGGGGATTTTATAGGTCGTTGGCCCTGTCGAAAGAAGGCGACCTCCATCATCGAAAACGAGTTCTTCGTTCGTAACCCAACCGACACCTTGAATAAATCCGCCGACAACTTGTCCGCGGTCGATACCAGGATTGATTGACTTGCCAATGTCCATCAGCAGATCAGCTCGATCAAAAACGAGTTCGCCCGTGAATCGGTCGATCGTTACTTCCGCTACGGCAGCGCCTGTTGTGTAGTAGAAAAAAGGATTACCTCGGCCTGTTTCGCGGTTGTAGTCAACGCCCGGTGTGGCAAAAAATCCGCGTGCTCCGATGTTAACCCGTTCGAGCCGAGCCAGTGTGCAGAATTTACCAAATTCAATTTGATTGGCTCGATCGTGGTCACGGTCATCATAGACCATGCCGTCGGCAAATTGTATATGCTCAGCCGAAGCGACAAGGCCACGCTCTTTGTTTTCAAGCAAATCGGCAGCGAATTCTGCCATGCGCTGTTTGATCTCTTGGCAAGCACTGACGGCAGCTGCTCCGTTAAGATCGGTTCCAGCGCTCGCAGCAGTAGGCGAGGTGTTGTTGTTTTTTTCAGTCGAGGTGACCATCAAACGAACCTGTTCGGGGGGCAAACCAAATTCGTCGGCTACGAGTTGACGGATTTTCGTGTTAAGCCCTTGCCCCATTTCAGTGCCACCGGTCGAAACTTGGATCGTTCCATCGGTATAGACATTAACTAGGGCGTTTGCTTGGTTGAGGAATTTCGTTGTGAACGAGATGCCAAATTTTATTCCTGTTAACGCAATTCCTTTGATATGTGTTTGACTTGTACGGTTAAAAGCTTCCACCGCTTTGAGGCGTAGCCGATAATTGGAACTCTCGACAAGCTGATCGTAAATCGTGTCGAGCACATGCTCGCGTACGATTTGTCCATAATGAGCGACATTGCGGTTGGGATTGCCATCGAGATAAAGGTTTTGGCGACGTACGTCGTAGGCATCGAGGCCAAGCTTCGCTGCGATTTGCTCCAGGCAGTTTTCAATTACCGCGATTGCCTGAGGGCCTCCGAAGCCGCGAAATGCGGTAAAAGGGGGAAGATTCGTACGACATACCTGTCCGGTCACTCGCATTTGAGGGACATAATAGGCATTGTCGGCGTGGAGCATCGTCCGCTCCATGACTGAGGTAGATAAATCCGCGAAGGCACCCCCGTTGGAGTAATAATGGAATTCCGCAGCGAGAAGCATCCCCTCGTCGTTATAAGCGATCCGATAATCAGACTGATATGGATGCCGTTTGCCCGTGATTCGCATGTCATCGGCACGATCGAGCACCAGCCGGGCAGGCCGATCTGTTTTCTGGGCCACCAAGGCTGCCATGATGGCTGTCAGGGCAGACTGGGTCTCTTTGCCACCAAATCCCCCACCCATCCGATGGCACTCACACACGACTTCGTGGAGGCTAAGGCCAAGCGCCTCGGCAACAACTGCTTGCGTTTCAGTGGGGTTTTGTGTTGAAGAAATGACCTTAATGTCACGTTCTTCGCCAGGAATCGCTAGTGTCGCTTGCGTCTCGAAGTAAAACTGCTCTTGGCCATTGCTTATGAATTGCCCTTCTAAAACATGCGGAGCTTTTGCAAACGCAGCGTCGTAGGTAGCGTCGTCTTCGGCTCCGGGGCTTGTCATCTGCCGGGTGGGACCAATGAAAGATTTGGCTGCAATGGCGTCGTTGATCGAAAGGATCGGCTTCTGTTCTTCAATCTCAAATTGAACTAACTCACGAGCTTTTTTTGCCGCATTTGAAGTGGTTGCTCCTATGACAACGATAGGTTGCCCGATGTAAGAAATCGTTTTATCAACAAGGAAGGG
>CAYGQU010000254.1:0-5022 GCA_964352045.1 uncultured Planctomycetaceae bacterium | reverse complement strand
ACATCGCCCTGGGGGAACCGGATAGAGTGGTTGTCCTAAATGGTAGACGGTTGTGAGAACAAGCTGAAGTTTTCCCCCTTTGCCACCTACAATTAAATGGTAGCCCTGTGCGTCTTGTGAAAACTGTTTGACCGAGACAGCATGAATCACGATGACACAAACCATCACCGCAACGCCGAGTGCCATCGACAAAGCGGTTAGAGACGAAGCGAGCCAACGCTGCTGGATATTTTTCCAAGCAATACGCCAAAAACTCATGATGCCACCTCCGACGTGCGATTATTTGCTACGATACGATTCACTTTTTCAAGGTATTCGACTCGATCAAACTGATCGGAAACCTCCGCAGCATGGGTCACAAGTAACATCGCGACATTTTCTTCTTGGCAAACCGATCGCAACAGGTCGATCACCTGCTGTTGATGCGTCGGATCAACGTTGGCGGTTGGTTCATCAGCTAGCAAAAGAACAGGTCGATTCACAAGAGCCCGAGCGACCGCTACGCGCTGACGTTCCCCAACCGACATTGCTGCCGGCTTATGATGGGTCCGGTGGGCTAATCCCACTCGGTCAAGCAGGTGCAGGGCTCGATCCCGATCTGGCTTTTGTCCCGTAAAGGTCATGCCAAGCTGAACATTTTCGAGAGCGGTAAAGCCCGCTAGCAAATGAAAGGTTTGAAAAACATAACCCAAGTTGCGAGCCCGGAAACGATCACGACCTACCTCGGCCAAACGCGTGATTTCGACACCCTTGATGCGTATCGAGCCCGAATCGATCGTGGTCAAGCCAGCTATGGCATTGAGTAGTGTCGTCTTCCCACAGCCACTCCGACCACGCAAGACGACCTGCTCTCCCTCACCAATTTCTAGTTGAGGAACATCGAGAATTGGGAGGCTCTCTCCATTCGGCTCACGGTACGATTTTCGTACTTCGGAGAGTAATAACATAGCAACGTGGGGGGCTAAGACAATGTAGGAGCGATAATGTAGGAGCGAGAGAATGCCTAATGCACAGATTGACTTCCACGCAATCTTGTAAATTTACCCGAACTTACTATCGAGTTTGGTAATTATTACCAATCGAAGCACGCTTGGGGACCAGTGACAGCATGCAAAAAAGACTTATTGTCGCATTATCTCCGTGTTTAACGTGAAATTTGCTCCCGTCAGCTGCATGAGTCTTGTATTGGCACATCTTCTGCTAATTGGACAGGTGGTAGAAGAGATAGATTCCTGAGCAAGAGAGTCCAACCCTAGGTTGTTAAACGATCTCGCTTAGGTTAGTCCCTCAAGCAACATAAGGTCAGCTTTCCACCCCACTGCCTGCCGACAATGGTTGCAAAACGATGAGGCCGTTGAGTTTCCCGCAACTCAACGGCCTCATTTCATTTGGAAACGAGCTGCGTTGCTTAAACGTCTAATGCAGACGTATCGAAATATCTGAAAAGCATATCTTATTCGTCGATATCGAAAAGAAAACGGTCAATACAAGCAAGACCACCTAGCGCAAGCGAAAAACCAACGAAGACACCAGCTGCTTTTGTAATATCGTAGAGCATCTCACATTGGGGATCTGTCTGCAAAGTTCCTATCCAGAGGTAGGTCCAGTAGATTGCCATACCAAGTGCTGACCAAGCAATGATTAACGCCACCCAAGCTGCTACTTCAACGGTTCGCTCAAAAACCCAAGCCATTGATTTCTCCCTGTTTAATAGACCGAATAAGAAGATCCAATTAGAGCAGATTATCAAAAATTTTCATCCGGGTAAGGTATCTGTTTTTATCCTAAAGCTGGGTAGCTGTTCCAGATCAGTTAACGTACTTTTTCCTAGCCTGGTTGATTCGACGTTGCTAAATCGATCAGATCGTTCTTGTAATTGTTCTTGTGGAACCCAATATGCTGTTTAATTATTCCCTAGACTATCTTGCATGTATTCTCTGCAATTACATATTTAGATTGGCCAAATCAATTTTACTTAGGCAGGTGATTCCTTTATACCACTCAAAGTTTTTTCGTGAAATCGTTAATGACAATTGATCATTATTTCCCCTGAGAGGTTGTCTAGAGTGATTTTTTGAATTGGTTGAATCGCGACTCATTAGACACGATCAAAAAACGTTTAAAAACAGCAATGTCAATGCTTTTCATAACCATAATTAACGGTCCCTAAAATCAGGTAAAAGAGAAATACTTTTAATTAACAAGACTTTTGCATGGAGAGATTTAATGATTCATAGCGAGTCTATTTATTCAATAAAACCTAAAGCAGGGATAGCGTATTACACAAAAAAAGGGTTTACTATTGAAAGACAACCCTTTGAATTCTATTTCACAGGGACTTTGGCGTTTGAATGTATATTCCGATTGAGAATCTACAGAATTGCATCTCGTTAGTTGTTACTAAAGAGTTAGTTGTAACTAAAGATAGCCGTTAATAAGCAACTGCGAATTGATTTCACTGTGTTGGAGATAACTTACTGTGGCAAAAAAATCTATTACGAAAAGAACTGTTGCAAAGAAAAAATCGGGGCCTAATAAAAGTCAGGCCATTCGAGATTACCTTGCCATCCATCCTAACGCAGGACCAAAAGAGGTTTGTGCTGAACTTAAGAAAAAGAGGATGAAGGTAGCCCCTGCTCTGGTCAGTAATGTCAAAGCTGCAATTGCTGGACGTAAACCAGGTGGTAAGCGTGGCCCCAAACCAGGTGCAAAATCAAGTCGTGGGGCTGACACGTTAAGCATGCAATCTTTGCTTGCAGCAAAAGAGTATGCAGATAGTGTGGGTGGCGTGGATCAAGCGATCTCGCTACTCAAAGCTTTACAAAAGCTTGGCTAAACGCGTTAGCATCGCAGCTGAAATACATAAAGGCTAAGGTTTACACCTTGTAAACCTTAGCCTTTTCTTTTTTTTTGCAAACCAATTGCTCAGACAACTTGTTGTGGCAAATTGAGCCCTGGCGCTGGAAGCGATGATGCTAAACCTGTTAGATGCTCGTCAATGGCTTTGGCGGCACCACGGCCTTCGTTAATCGCCCACACAACCAAACTTTGGCCACGCCGACAGTCACCTGCTGCGAAGACGCCGGGTACGTTCGTAATAAACTTACCATGCTCAGCATCAATCGTTGTCCAATTGCCACGTGGCTGTTGCGTTGCCAAACCTAATGTTTCAACCAGCGAAAGCTCGGGGCCAACGAAACCGGTTGAAAGAAGCACCAAGTCAGCAGGCCAAATTTTTTCACTACCTAGGACTTCGCTAAAGGGAGCCCCCCCCTCGACAGGCTTCGACCAATCAAGCGTTACGGTCTTCACGCCGGTCAACTTACCATTCTTACCAAGATATTCTTTTGCAAGCGTTTGGTAACAACGAGGGTCTTTGCCATCATGAGCAATCATCTCTTGGTGAGAGTAATCGACACGATAAACCTGCGGCCATTGAGGCCATGGATTCGAGTCGCGTCGTTCTTCTGGTGGTTGTGGGACCACCTCCAAGTTCACAATACTTTTTGCCCCATGGCGAAGCGAAGTGCCGATGCAGTCAGCACCCGTATCTCCACCACCTATGACGATTACATCAAGATCTTTTGCTGATAAGTAAGCTTTGTCACCTAGCCCTGAGTCCATTAGGCTCTTTGTGTTGCGAGTCAAGAAATCCATGGCAAAGTGGATTCCCTCAAGATCACGTCCAGGGCAACGACCGGTCGGATCAAATGGTTTGGTAGCCCCCGTAGCAATCAAGACGGCATCGTAACCCTCTAACAATTGCTTAGGGTCAATGAATTTCAATGGCACTTTGCGCTCTTGCATGATGCCTGTCATGTGGCCTGGTTCGAATTCTTCTTCTTTGCCAACATGAGCACCAGTGATGAATTCAACTCCTTCTTCACGTAGTTGATTCACACGACGTTCGACCGTAATTTTATCAAGCTTCATATTCGGGATGCCATACATGCAAAGCCCCCCAACGCGGTCGGCACGCTCATAAACCGTGACGGCATGGCCCGCTCGTCTTAGCTGTTGTGCCGCTGCCAAGCCAGCAGGCCCCGAACCCACAATCGCAACCGACTTATCCGTTTCGGTCAAAGGAGGCTTGGGAACCACCCAACCCTCTTCCCAACCACGATCAATAATCGCATTTTCAATGTTCTTAATTGTGACTGGTGGGTTTGTAATTCCAAGCACACAAGCCCCTTCGCAAGGAGCAGGACAGGCACGTCCGGTAAACTCGGGGAAATTGTTTGTCTTGTGTAACCGATCGAGTGCTTCACGCCAGCGATCATGGTAGACCAAGTCATTCCATTCTGGAATCAAGTTGTCGATAGGACAGCCTGTATCCGATTGACAAAACGGTACGCCACAATCCATGCAACGTGCCCCCTGTGTTTGCAATTGCTCAACAGGTGCGTGCGTGTATATCTCAAGGTAGTCATTAGCACGCTCGACCGGATCGCGATACGGAACGGTCTGACGTGCGAATTCCTTAAAACCTGTGGGCTTTCCCATTGACTTCTGCCTCTATTTTCTAAACGGTCGCAGTTTCTGCTTGTTGTGCTTTACGTTCGAGAAGAACGCGTTTGTAGTCGGTCGGCATAACCTTAACGAATTCGCCAAGCGATTCATCCCAACGGTCAAGAATCATGGCAGCAATGGTGCTACCAGTCGCATTCTGGTGCTTTTCAATCAGTTCTTTTAGCTCGGCCACATCCTCTTCATCAATTACTTCCTCTAGTTCGACCATGCCGTGATTACAGTTAAGTCGAAAAGCCTCGCGATCGGGGGCATAAACGTAAGCGATGCCACCTGACATGCCTGCCGCAAAGTTTCGCCCTGTTTCGCCTAGAATGACAACCCGACCACCCGTCATGTATTCGCATCCATGGTCCCCAACCCCTTCAATCACGGCATGGGCGCCACTATTGCGAACACAGAATCGCTCGGCAGCTCGACCACGCAAGAAGGCTTCGCCTCGGGTTGCTCCATAGAGGCAGACATTGCCAACAAGGATTTGATCTTCTGCCACAA
>CAYGQU010000253.1:0-5041 GCA_964352045.1 uncultured Planctomycetaceae bacterium | reverse complement strand
TCAACGCTAGGCAAGAAGTATTGAGCTTGACTATTACGAAAACGGTTGTTGGCGTTATAACCCACGTCGGTAGGCTCCCAAAGTTGGAAGTCTCCATTCGCATCAAACTTGTAGGCTGGCGTAGCACCCTTCTCTTCATTAAGCCAGTTAACGAACTGGGCTGCTTCAAACCAACTAATGCGAGTTGCTGGTTTTTGTGGTCCACGTTCATCGAGAGTAATGCCAAGAGGATCACCAGCAAGATCACTTAGAGCGTTCGCTTTGCGAATCGCTTCTTCGGGAATTTCATACTTACCAATCCGGTATTCGTAAGCAACCGAACCAGCAGGGTTTGGTGCACCCGTCGTATCAGGAGCATTTCCTGCGTCACCGACGGTAACGAACGGGATTTCAAATTGATTTTCTCCCGAACCAAACCAATCGGCCTGGGCAGGTAGTGCTATCGCCGCGAATGACAAGAAAGCAAGAAGTGTGCAGTGCTTCATGACGCTTAAGTCCTTTGAGTGAATTGGGTAAAAACACCCAACAGTCATATATTCCCTGTAAAAATACTCTAATCAATAGGGTTTAATGAGCAATAGTTGTAGGAAGCTTGTAAAGAAGAAATACAGGCATATCCGCTCTTTCGCATCGTGCTTTGCCCAGATAGGGCCTTTTATCAATCGTACGTGCTACCCTGATGTTTCATATCGCTAAAGGGCAAACGCACACTCTCGTTATTGACAGCCACTGTTCGCTTGTCTGAATTTAGTAGATGGACTGTTCATGGTTGAGCAGTGAGCGGTGGAAAGAAATCGATTAAGCAAATCTGACACATTTCTGACACACCCTGGGCCATGCAAAGCCCATTCAAACGCCATGCAGATGCCATGTTGTTTGTCAGTTAAATCGACGTTTTCACCTAAATACAATGCAAGTGTCCTGCTAACGCCATGTTTTTGCCATGCAGTTAACGCGGTCTTGAAAACCGGCGTACCGCAAGGTACCGGGGGTTCGAATCCCTCCCCGTCCGCTTTCTGCTTAACTCACCTAGGATATCGACAGTTAATTTGAAGCAGACAGTGACATGTAACGAAAAGAGTCATTGCCGACAGAGGTTCTGAAACCACGATCGTCATAGGTACTTCGATTGTTTTTCCGTAGTTTAGAACCCAATTACGATAGTCTGAGATCGTATGAGTAACCTGGTAACCATCACGCCATACAGTATAGTCTGCTGCATCGACGGAACCGTCTTGGTTCAAGTCACCTTGTAAGTTAGGTGCAATCGCCAAGGTTGCTGTTAGGGGATAATGATCTGAAGGATAAACTCCTTCGAAATTGTTATTAACAATTTCAATCGCATTGGTTCGGAAATCGTCACTGTGGAGTAGGTAGTCGATTCTTTGACCCACGATGTTTCCAGACCACCCATGGTTGGTTCGTTCGTTAGGTCCTTGCTCTGGATAAACTTGACGGTAGCTATCAAGCAATGGCATTGATTCAGGATCGTCTTCTCCACGCAAAGTTTGCATTGCTGGTTGAAAGTCAAAAGCATTGAGATCGCCCATGACAATCACCGGGCGGTCGCCTGCCAGTAGCTCGATATGATTTCGGATGAGTTGTGCTGAGTATTCACGGGCTTCTGTTCCGCCAAAACCGGTGGCCCAATGCGAGTTGAGTACAAAGTACTCTTCATTATTATTCTCAGAGTCTTGCAAGATTGCCCACGTCGCGATCCGAAAAGTTCTTGCACTTGGATGCACACTGGGAAGATTGGGTGTCAGGCTCAGCCAAAAAGTCCCTTGGTTAGCGCGAGCGAATCGAGAGCTACGATAAAAAATTCCACAATGTTCTCCTAGTGAGAGGCCATCATTTCGGCCGACGCCGTAATGTGAATAATTCGGAAGTTCATTCGACAAGTCATTCATCTGGTTGATGAAAGCTTCCTGCACTCCTAATAGATCGGGCGCATATTGTTGAATGGTCTTAGTGACTAAGTCGCGTCGATGATTTCCCGATGAGTCGATCCAGGCGTGCTCGTTATTCGAGGCAACACCAAAGTTAAAGTCAGCTTTGATATTAAGCGACATCAAGCGGATAGGTTGGACTGCTTGAACAGTTGTTGTTATTAAGAAGATCGTAATTCCAATGAAAACGCATAGTAAAGCGTAAGCAAAAGGCCTCATGCTCAATCCATTTAATTTAAGAGGGTGTCCGATCAGTAAGATTGAGATTTGCGAAATGCTTTGCCTCTAACCTTCCCCCGAACCGGAGGTGGGGGTAATAAATTACTAATTACTAGAAAACCTCTTGTAATTACTGGTGTATAATTAAGTTAGTTTTTTTCGCTGCTGGGATACTTACCCGTAGCCTTCTGCGTTCTGATTCTAACAGCGCTTTTAGGTTTTCTAGCTGTTCATGATAAAGCGGATCATCGTAACGATTGACGATTTCCATAGGATCCGATTGTAAATCGTAGAGTTCCCACTCGTTGAGTTCATAGAAGTGGATTAATTTAAGTTGACCGGTTGTGATGCCATCGTGCCTTGCAACAGCGTGATCTCTTTTAGGACCTTCATGGTAGTGGTAATAAAAATGATTGCGAGCAGACGGAAAATCTTCACCACGTAAAATCGAGGCAAAACTTATTCCATCTCCACCTGCTTTTTCCAAGAGCATAGGATCACCACCAGCGAGTTCCAAAAAAGTTGGCCCGAAGTCTAAGTTTGAGACAATATGACTCTCATTGATTGGCAAACTTTTTTTATTCCAATCAGAACGACCTGCTGGCCAGCTAATCAACAAGGGGGTGCGGAGAGACTCCTCATACATGAATCGCTTATCAAACCAACCATGTTCTCCAAGGTAGAAACCTTGGTCACTCGTGTAGACAATAACCGTATTTTCAGAAAGATTATTTTCTTGAAGCCAATCAAGCACATGGCCAACACTTTCATCGACGCTGGCAACGCATCCTAGATAGTCTTCGAGATAGTGTTGCCACATCCAACGTGTGCGTTCTTTGCCGGTTAGTTTATTCTCATTGAATTCTTTGTAACGAGGGTCGATTTCGGTCACCCATGCCCCCAGCGATTCGTCCGACATGTGATCGTACAACCATTTGCGGTGTTTGTTGTCATCGGTCCAAACCTTGAGATCAACATCGGGCCGCATCTCTGAAATTTTCATTTCAGCATCTCGTGGTGCCGATGTGCGTGTAGCGTAATCGTCATAGAGGGTCTCAGGCTCGGGAAAATTTTGATCTTTGTATTTACTGAGGTGCCTGACAGCGGGGTCCCAAGGGCGGTGCGGCGCTTTGTGATGTAACATCAGCAAGAAGGGCTTATCGCTATCTCGACCCGTTTCTCCTTTACCTTCGAGCCAATCAATCGCCAAGTTGGTTGTAATGTCGGTAACGTAGCCCTCGATCGGGCGTATTCCCTTTTTATTTCTAAAATCGGGTCGGTAATATTTTCCCTGACCGCGAAGGATATCCCAATGGTCGAAGCCGGTTGGATCCGTTTTCAGATGCCATTTGCCTATTAAAGCTGTTTGATAACCTATCTCTCTCAACAGCTTGGGAAACGTAAGCTGTGAGCCATCAAAATCAGTGAAGTTATCCAAGACACCATTTTTATGACTGTATTTACTTGTCAGAATAGCCGCTCGGCTGGGAGCACAAATTGAATCTTCAACATAAGCTCGGTCAAAACGCAGTCCTGCTTGGTAGATCCGATCAATGTTTGGAGTAGCATTTAGTCCCGAGCCGTAGGCGCTAATCGCCTGATACGCATGGTCGTCACTCATGATGAAGACGATGTTAGGTCTCTCAGCAATTGCGATACTAGCCGAGGTAACGAATAGCAATGAAACTATCGATTTATTTAGCATTTTTAAGATTAATCTTATTAGGACAAATTCAATGTTAGTCTATTTAAGCCAAGTTTTCTTACGACTTTCAAGTTGAAGACGGTGAAATGCATTATACGAAATGGGATGCTTCATAAATAACTTCCAAATAAGCCCTGTCCGCGCGTTTTCAATGGCTAATAGCATAGGGCCTTGATCAATACCCAGATAAACTTCGTAGGCTTCATCAGGTTTAAGACGGAATGAATCGACAAACCCGTAGCCCTTCTGTTTGGGGTCACGCCATACGAGTGGCAAGCCAGTTGGCAATTTGAGCGAACGATATTCTATCAAAGCGTCAATACTTGCTTTTGGTGCCATAGGCAGAACGCTGGCTGCCCCATACGGAGGTAGCACTCCATCGCACCAACGATCGTTATCGACAAGGTTAGGTTGAAATTCTGGAACACAATAGCTGTCTTCTTTTGCACAGGGAGAAAGGCCCCATCGGTTAGTTCCTAAGGTAGGGTACTTATCTGCAGCCTCGCGGCATCGGCGCCGATGGGTTAGCACCGCACGTCGAGAATTCTCAAACCAATCGACTCGGGGTGCTTCGATAGAAAATTTATTTGGGTGGTCAGCTTCAATTGCACCGTAGTCAATCCAACAATGCGAAAAGAAGAACATGAATAAGCCGCCACTCCAAGCAGTGACAAATGGTTCTTCGTCTTCATACTGTTCGACCGATCGCTCGAGTCGATAGTAATCACGAGCGGGAACCGAGTTTAACTCGGCACCAACGGCAAGGAAATATATTAATCGTTCTTCGTCGCTAGCTCGCTTCCAATGCCAAGGCCAAATTTTACCGGGTCCGCCGAGCCCCGCATCGGTTGCCGCTTTCCAACCCATCGAGAGAAATTTTTCTTTGCCATGTACATAATGATTCCAATTTACTTCTGACAAAATTTGGTCAGCTAGCTCTTCAACTTTACCACCAAAGTATTCTGATGCCGTCATGACCCCAGCTTGGAACAAGGCATGATCGACCGTACTCGCCATGATTTCATAGCGTTTACGCGTCTTAGAAAAATCAGGTTTACCACCAGTGTCTGCATCAATGAAATGGAAATAGATCCCCTCTTTCTTATTGTCTCTTCTGTCAACCAGTGACTTGAGGATTATCGTCGCACGGTCTTCGGCTTCCTTACGC
>CAYGQU010000252.1:0-5047 GCA_964352045.1 uncultured Planctomycetaceae bacterium | reverse complement strand
ACATCCAACTGTTTAATGAACAGGTTGGCACGCTTGTAGGTCGCAAAGCGGCGTGCGAAGCCAATCGTCAGGGCCGACGGATCGAGCGAAGCACGAGCCGCTTCGACGGCTGATTCATCTTCCGAACGACGACGGCACTGTCGGCTGAGACGACGGCGGACGAAGTCCAAGCAACGGCTTTTCAGCGCGTGGTGGGTTTCCCAGAGTTCACCCGGGTCAACGCCACGAATGGTTTGCCACGTTTCGGCTTCGCTCATTTTTTGCACCCAATCGACGCCCAGGTGGCGATCGTAAAGCTGGTGCATCGGCTGAGCAAGCCAAGTCGGGACGTGCACGCCGTTGGTGATATGTCCGATCGGGACTTCTTCTTCAACGCGCCATGGCCAAAGGTTCGCCCACATGCGGCGTGAAACGTGCCCATGCAGGGAACTAACCGCGTTTGCTCGTCGAGAAAGTTTGAGGCCGATCACGGTCATACAGAACGATTCCTGATCGTTTTGTGGTTCGACCCGTCCGATTCCCATGAGTTGTTGGCTTGAAATACCAAGTCGATCCCGGAGTGGCCCAAGATGCTCTTCGATCAACTCGGCATCGAATCGGTCGTGGCCAGCGGGAACAGGGGTGTGGGTGGTAAAGACAGTTTGTTGGGCGACTTCCCTTAGGGCGTCGTCAAACGTGAGTCCGTCGTCGGTCATGCGCTCATGAATGACTTCGAGCGTAGCGAAGGCGCTGTGACCTTCGTTGAGGTGGTAGACGCCGGGGGTGATGCCTAGGGCGCGTAGTGCTTTCACGCCACCGACTCCTAGAACCATCTCCTGACGAATGCGGGTCCGAGTATCTCCACCGTAGAGTCGCGAGGTGAGTTCTCGGTCTTGGGGGCTATTGCCTTCGACATCGCAGTCGAGCAAGTAGAGTTTTACGCGACCGACGTTCATAAGCCATACTTTGGCCATCAGCGTTCCCGTACGGGTGTCGATCGACACCATAATAGGCTTGCCCTGAGGATCAACCGCTGGCTGCATTGGTTGATTCTCAACTTTTGTGTCGAGGTATTCCTCTTGTTGATAACCTTCGCCATCGAGATGCTGCTTGAAATAGCCTTGGTCGTAGAAGAGTCCAAGAGCGATCAGAGGGACACCTAACCCACTGGCTGATTTAATGTGGTCCCCCGACAGAACTCCTAAACCACCTGAGTAAATCGGTACCGATTCATGCATTCCGAATTCGGCAGAGAAGTAGGCGACAGGTTTTGAACCAAGGACACGTGCTTCGCGAGCGCCCCAGGTCATATTCGTGTCGTCTAGATACTCATTCAATCGGCGATGGGCCTGGTTGATACGAGTGTACATGACCATTTCCGAAGCCCGTTCGGCAACCTGTTCGGGGCTCATTTCTTTGAGTAATGCAATGGGGTTATGGTCAACCTGACGCCAGCGCACGGGGTCGAGATCACGAAAGAGGTTGCTAACTTCGGGGTGCCAGCTCCACCAAAGGTTGCGAGCTAGGGCTTGCAGTTTGTTATGGAGTGCTTGCGGCGTGATTTCGGTCCAGTTCTGGCGCTCGACGTTTGCAGGTGGTGAAATTTCAACTTGACTCATAATTTTCAATCCGTCCGGGGATCCGGTTCCAAGGGACAACAATCGAATAGCGACTCAAGAAGCCGACGGATGGGTTTTATCGTAAAAAACCGATCCAATCATCATCTCAAACCGCCTACTTTGTAGACCCGCCTAAAATTGCTTGTCGCTAAATCATAGCGTTAACCATTAAATCACAGGCAGCGATACACGTCATTGGTGGCATAATCGCCATCAGGCGAAGAGTATATCCTATTTTTGCGTTTGATTCGCGTGCTTTTTTACCCAGAAAATCGAGGTTGCCCCATTCCATTAGCTATCAAATGGCAATTCCATGGAGTTGGGAAGCTTAGGCAAAGCGTTAGGGTTACACGCCAAAGATCGTTATGAGCGATCTCGATGTAACGGAGAGAGCTGTAATAGGTGGCAGATGGAAATACAAAAGGGTATTCTTAATGCTTAGCACCCGATTCCATGATTCAATCAGGCCCCAAGCATTCAATAGGGCCTAATATCTGGGGACAAGTTCCCTTACGTTCAATTTGATTCAGTCTAATATCTATCTTGTATGAAAATCATGAAATCATGACTCAAGTCTCTCCAACTGCCAGTGTCGATGGTGTGATTACGCCACTAAGCGAAGCAAAAGTACCACTAACCGATCGGGGTTTTCTCTATGGCGATTCGGTGTATGAGGTGTTCCGAACCTATGAAGGGGTTCCCCTGTTTGGTACCGAACATTTTGACCGCCTCGAAAATTCTGCTGCTTTAATACACATGCCGATTAAGCAGTCGCGACAACAAATGCTTGAAGCCATTGGCAAGACCGTCTCGGTTGCGAGGCAGGATTTTGAGAAGGTTCAGAGTGTAGGTAGGGACATTTCGGGCAGTCAGGGGGAGGTTTATGTACGGTTCCATTTGTCGCGTGGCGTCGGGCCGATTGATCTTTACCCCGATCCTGAACTTGCAACGAGTTTTATGGTCATTGTCAAACCGGTACCAAGCTGGAAAGCGGAGCATTATGAGAAGGGGCTTCGTTTGGCGGTAACCGAAGTTCGCCGCAACGCTGATAATGCGATGAGCCCTAATATCAAAAGTGGCAACTACCTAAACAACATTCTAGGGCTTGCTGAGGCGGTTCGTTTAGGAGCCGACGACTGCTTGATGCTGAATGCGGCTGGCGAATTGACTGAGTCGAGCAACAGCAATGTCTTCTTTGCCATTGATGGCAAATTGAAAACGGCCCGGCAAGAATCAGGTATTTTACATGGCATCACAGGCGAAGCGTTGCGACAAATCGGAAAAAAGGAAGGCTGGCCCATCGAAGACGCGACCCTAACATTAGACGATCTTGAGCGTGCAACTGAAGCTTTTGTCACCAGCGCAACGCGGGAAGTGATGCCTGTTGCCTCGATTCGGCTCCCAGCGGGCGAAATTAAGCATTTTCCAAATGGTGGAGGGGAGCTAACTCGTCGAGCAGCAGCGGGTTATCAAGCTTCGATTCAAAAATATACCGAAGCTAACAAAGTGGCTAAGCTTTGGTAGAATGCTAAATTGCCGCTATGCCATGCAGGGCATTTCTGAGCAAGTTAATTTTGAGAGACTTTGAACTTTATGACATCCCTTCCTTCAATCGCCTCGCCAGAGGCTGCTTGCCTGATGCGTATTCCTGAGATCCTTTTGTCAACACAATTTAGTTTGTCATTCGAGCTGTTTCCTCCTAAGACGGACCAAGGGGAAGAAGCCCTCTTCAAGCATGTTGAGCGGCTCATGCAATTTGCACCTAGCTATATGACTTGCACTTACGGGGCGGGGGGATCGACGCAAGATAAAACGCTTGACATTATCTCTCGTGTTGCAAAGGAATACGAATTGCCCGTGGCAACGCATTTAACTTGCGTCGGAAGGACGGCGGACGAGATTCGAGATTATCTTCGCCGGGCCGAGGAGTTGGGCGTAGGGAATGTGGTTGCGTTACGAGGTGATCCCCCACATGGCGATGCTAATTTTAAGCCAGTCGAAGGAGGCTTCTCCTACGCTAACGAACTCGTTGAGATGATACATACGGATTTCCCCCAGATGGGAATTGCCGTAGCCGGATATCCTGAGGTGCATCAAGAAGCCCCTTCGGCGGCAGCTGATCTTGAAAACCTTAAGCGAAAGGTTGACGCTGGTGCCCACGCGATTGTGACACAGCTTTTTTACGACAACGAAGATTTCTTCCGTTTCAAAGAGAAGTGCGATTCGGTGGGCATCAATGTGCCGTTGATTCCTGGCTTGTTGCCCGTTACGAATTTGCAGCAAGTGAAACGCATTACTTCACTCTGTGGCTCGAAGTTGCCTCAGGATTTTGCTGAGGAACTTGAATTGGCAAGTGATGACGCTGCAAAACAATTTCAAATTGGTATCGATCGGACAATAAAACAGACCGATGAGCTAATTGCCGCAGGCGTACCGGGGATTCATTATTACGTTTTGAATAAATCGGAAGCCACAAGCCAAGTTCTTGAGGCGGTAACGTTGCCTAGTTAATTGTTCCGAGCGTTCCCTCCCCTGCATCGAATTTCTGCGTTCCCAAAATCATTTCAATTAGTTAATTCTTACGAGCGAATTTTTTTTGGAAGACCTAACCGGATCGAAGCTCAACGAATTTAAGTTGCTCCGCCTGTTGGGACGAGGAGCCATGGCGACGGTCTATTTAGCCGAGCAAGAATCGCTTGCCCGACTCGTAGCGCTGAAAGTTCTGAATGCTGATCTTTGCCAAGACCAAGCTTATGTAAAGCGTTTTCAGCATGAAGCGCGGGCTGCTGCATCGTTGGTGCATGCTAACATTGCTCAAATTTATGAGGTCGGGGTTGCCGACGGGCGGTATTACTTATCGCAAGAGTATCTTGCAGGGGGTACGCTAGGTAGGCAGCTCGAGAAGCATGGCCCGATCAATGCCGACCGAGCTTGGATCGTGATGCGTGAGGTTGCTTTGGCCCTTGATGCGGCCAGTGCCAAAGGGCTTGTGCATCGAGATATCAAGCCTGACAATTTGCTGCTCGATCGTTCGGGGGCAGTGAAAGTCGCTGATTTTGGACTCGCCCGAAGCACCGAACCATCGGCACCAGGGTTAACGCAAGAAGGGGTTACGCTCGGAACGCCGCTCTACATGAGCCCCGAGCAAATCGAAGGTCGACCAGTGGATTCGCGCAGTGATCTCTATTCGCTTGGCGTGACGATCTATCATCTTCTATCGGGCGCCCCGCCGTTTGTCGGTGAGACTGCCATGGGGGTGGCTGCTCAGCATCTGCGCGAGACAGTGCCTGCGCTCGATGCAAAGGTTCCGGCGCTGCCAACGAAATTGGTTGATATTACCCATCGGCTGATGGCAAAAAATCCGGCAAATCGTTTTGAGTCGCCCAGGTCGTTGCTCAAGTTGCTAGATGAAAAAGGGGGAGGGGGCGACAGGCTACTGAATTCCGATT
>CAYGQU010000251.1:0-5123 GCA_964352045.1 uncultured Planctomycetaceae bacterium | reverse complement strand
GGTTTCCAGGCGGCAAAGTAGCCGTGTGTCGATTCAGCCAATTTTTCGCTAAGCGACATCAACTTAGCAAGCTCTTTTGGTGAAAGTTCTTTGACAACCTTCGCAAGCTTCTTAGTTTCAGCATGAAGCACGGGTTGGGTCGCCGAAAGACTACGGTCGGTCGGAGTGAAGTCAAGCGTCTTTGCAGGAGATAAAAGAATGAGCATCTTGAAGGTACCAAGAAAACTGAACGGGTCGTTTCTTCAACCTTTCAAGATAAGCAATTCTTGGCAAGATAGAAGTACTGTGAGAAAATAAATAGCGTCAATTAGTGCTGATTAGTGTTCCTAATCGGCTTAAAAGAAGGAACACTAATCGACGCTAATCAACGCTAATAATTTATGGCAGGAGTATCACAGAAGAAGAACGATCTTGTCACTTACTCAGCCACACGCCAACGGCTGCTAAACATCCAAGATAACATTCCTAAAAGGGCGAAATTATAGAATATCGTCCAAGCGATGTAAGCAAAAAATAGAACTGGTTCGCCTGCCGATTGGGCTGAATCGGCGGCCGGATTGGTCCATGGGTCCGATCGTATCATTTCTAGCGGCAGGGAAAAAGTTGCTGCGAAGGGACTCATCGCCCCGAACGATGCGACCACATCGACTCCCACCGTGCCGGTATAAAACGTTTCGATAAAATAACGGGCCGCAATGGGTGCCATAAACATCGTGGCGATCGCCAAGTAGCTCATAACAAGCGCGGTAGAGGTCTTGGAAAAAATCGTCGAGCAGGTAATCGCTGTCATGGCGGTTGTAACGCAGGTAAGCAGTACGATTAGTAAGTAGCCAAACATAGTTAAGAGATTCGGAAACCCCCAAAACAAACTTGGCATCGCACAGGCCAACAGAACGGGCCATAGTAGAAAGAAGGTTAGTACGGTCGATACTCGAAGCCCGCTTAACAACTTTCCCCACAACATTTGCCATGGCGTAATGAGCGTTGTAAGCAACAGATCGAGCGTTTGTCGTTCTCGTTCGCTTGAGACGGTTCCTGCTGAAAAGACCGGTCCACAAAGCATGTTGAAGACAAGCACGTAGCCCACATACCACGGAGCGAACCAAGGCCAAATGTACAAGCAGATTGCCATAATCGGAATTGCCAGCACCATTGAAATTTGAATCACAAGGCGAAGCATCAGCGTCCCCTGGCTGAAAATTTCGCTCCGCATCTCTTTGTCGTAGATCGGATTGGCACCCTCTTCTAAGAAGTCGTTTCGCTTAGGAGGGGCAAACAATCGGTCAGGCCACTCATGCCGTTCGATGTAGAGGCCAACCGCTTCGCGCGCTTCGGTCTCTAAGTCGAGCGAGTCTTTGCCCCCCGAACCAAGGTCCGATGGGTATAGCAATTTCATACCGGTCCGTTGCCAAAGGAGGGCCGAGATCGCTAGGCATGTGATCGGTACTACGGTCATCGTAATAATGAACCGCATATCGCCCAATTCGGCCAATTGATTCCAAGCTAGGACCGCTACGATCACCAGCGGCAAGATCATCAGATAAGCAACCACCAACGCCGACGAAGTCCGGCCAAAAAAGCTGCTCGCCCACAGGCTAATCGAACCGTAAAGCACGACGGTCGAGATCATCGCCACATAGGCTGCCAGCACGTCATAAATACCGACCCCTCCCAGCGGCAAGCAGAGCATCACAATCGGCAGAGAAGACAGCATCAAAATGCCAAGGTGCGTCAGCGCTGCCAACAGTTTCCCCAGCACAATCGCACCCGGCCTCAGCGGACTCGCAAGGAGCATTTCGTACGAAAGCCTTTCTTTTTCGCCGGTGATCGCTCCTGCTGCAAAGCTGGGCGTCATCAAAGAAGCGAGCAGATACTGCCCAAAAAAGAACAACCCGACAAGCCGCTGCGCTTCGACTGGCCGAGCCATGTCGAGCATCTCCGCCTTAGGCCAAGCGAGCAACACGAGCGCACCGAGCAGTGTCACATAAGCAAACAAAAGCACAAAAGCCCGTGGCCGACGAAGATTCGCCAACAACTCATGCTGTAGTACGGGATTTTGAGTTAAGTACACGCGAAATAGACTTTTCTAGGGCTTGATAAAAGTAAACAATTATAAGACTGGTTATCTTGGCCAAATATTGTGATTAAATTGATGCCCTAAAGAGTGGTAATGTTCTTTAAGTAAATCTAGTGTAGGAATATTTATGTCACTATCGGATTGATAAGAGCTCGATTGGAATTCATGCCAGTTAATTTGCGATTTACAAACTACACTCGAATCAAGAGATCTAAAAGCATCACCGTATTCGCTAATCACGGTGACCTTTTCAGCATTCTTCATTCCACAATACAAGTAACACTGACCAAGACAATGTAATAAATCGCCATTTTTTTCTGCAGCCGCTATATGCTCTTTAGCGTTAGAAAGGCAATTCATTAGCCTGTAAGCGCTATGCGATATTCTCCAGCTATCTTCTATATCGGGCTCTAAATTTTTAAAAACGGAAGCTTCTAAGTATTCACCGTATTTCCCTAAATACCTTACTGTTTTAGGGCTACTGCTGCTACCAAAAGAAGGACTTGTTTGAAGGCTACCACCCGCTACTCTTTTTCCGTTCAACAAGTTGCGACAGGTACTCTCATTTAGGGATGGAAAGGTTGGTAAGGTTTGAATGATACCACACCAAAAAAATACATCGTTATTTGGCCCAAACAACTTAGCTGAACGATCTAGAAACCTTTTGGTTATTGCATCACGCTTCTCCTCTGCAACACGTCGCTGCTTAAAAAGACTCTCAATCCGAATAATATCACCAAGTTCTTCAGGTTTAGAAACGTTGCCAGTTCGTATATAGACTTTTGTGCTATTCGTTATGGCATGTGGTGCTTCTGGACTTTGATCTATTCGTATTACAAGAAGCTGCTTGTCTGGGGAGTTAGGAACATCAACGACTTTACTCAACTCAGGAAGAATCGAAGGGTAGATCGAGTCGCGGCAAATTTGAAATATCCGTTCCGTTGTCCCCCTACCTTTTTCAAATCCTTCCAAAGGCAGTTTAGGGAAATTGTCCTCTGCCTCATCGACGCCGATAAGAATAAGCCCCCCAGATGTATTGGCAAAAGCTGCAATAGGTTTTGCTAAATCTTCAGGCTTCTGTGGCATTTCTCGCTTGTAATCAATCTGCGTACCTTCAGGCAAACCTTGTTCACAGAAGGTTTGGACGTCCTCAAATGTGACATCTTGAAACGGCATTCACCACAGGCTCATCCACCCTCACTCCTAGTGATTTGGTTCCTATGCAGCATCAAGTCGCTTTCACGAAAATCAATCCGCGTATACTCTTTAAACCCACGTCATCCGCGTTCTATTCTCTGAGCTACCTCAGCAGACTTAATATTCGCGAGGTCTTACCGTTCCTTGCACGCGGCTGGGTAAGCCCATGAGTCGCAAGAAGCCTTCGGCATCGGTTTGATCGTAGCTACCACCACCTTCCATGCTGGCTACTTCGGCGTCGTACAAGCTGCCGGCTGCCTTTCGGCCGTGGAGTTCCATGTTGCCTTTGTAAAAACCTAGTGTGATTTCGCCGGTAACAGGCTTTTGTGTTTCGCGAATGAAGGCGAGCAGCGAATCCATCTTCGGTACGTACCAGAAGCCATAGTAGACCATCTCGGCAACTTCCGGTGCGATTCGGTCACGCAGGTGAACAAGATCGCGATCGAGCGTAAGTTGCTCAAGCTGTAAGTGGGCAAAGTAAAGCGCCGTCATGCCAGGGGCTTCATAAACGCCTCGGCTTTTCATACCGACGAAGCGGTTTTCGATGATGTCGATTCGCCCGATGCCATTACGGCCAGCAATTTCGTTCATCTTCTGCACGACGCCAAGGGCCGATAGCTTTTCGCCATTGACGGCTACGGGGACGCCCGACTCAAAAGCAATCGTAACTTGTTCGGTCTTGTCAGGTGCTTCTTGCGGTGAAACACCCATGCCAAAGTCAACCATCGCAACGCCGTTCACATCCGGGTCTTCGAGTTCACCCGCTTCGTAACTAATGTGCAAGCAGTTTTCGTCGGAGCTGTATGGCTTAGCGACCGAGGCTTTGACAGGGATCTTTTTGATGTCACAGTATTCGATCATCTCGGTCCGACCGGGGAACAGATCACGGAACGATTGCATTCGCCATGGCGCAATCATTTTTACGTTGGGGTCAAGCGCCTCGGCAGCCAACTGGAATCGGCACTGGTCATTTCCCTTGCCGGTAGCACCATGAGCAAACGCAACCGCACCAACTTCACGTGCCACTTCAAGACATGCCTTTGAGATCAGCGGTCGGGCGATCGATGTGCCGAGCAGATAGATTCCTTCGTACTTTGCTTGCCACTGCATAACGGGGAACGCAAAATCACGGCAAAGCTCTTCTTGGACATCGACGATGCGAGCGGACTTAGCGCCGTTGTCGTGAGCCTTTTTCATGATCGCTTCACGATCTTCACAAGGCTGCCCGACATCGACGTAAACGCAATGGCAGTCGTATCCTTCATCCTGTAGCCAACCAAGGATGACCGAAGTATCAAGACCACCAGAGTAAGCAAGAACGCAGCTTGGCATCGTAAGAATCTTTCGCGGGGCAGGGGAGGGAACGATTTAATGCAAACGTTGATTCTCTCTAGCAAAGCCCCATCTGACAAGCGGCTTGCTACGAATGTTTAGGAATGCTAGATACATTCGAACAAAGCTCAAAACAGCGATCCTTGCCCCTGTGGGTCAAACCGCTTGAGATACTCCTTCACCTTGTACTTCCGGGCTGTGTTGTCGCTCGACATGTAGCGGATTTTTCCGAAGATTTCGCGCTCTGGTCCCCACGCTCGGTCGTAACGACCCAGCACCCAAAAGATGCCACTGTAGCTGTTCGGGTTGCGGCCATCGACGGCGTACTTGTTGTTCAGATGGATCATTGCCTTCAGAGCCGATTGGGGGGATTCGCTCCATTCGAGGAGCTTCTTCCCCCACAGCATCCGCAGGTAGTTGTGCATTCGGCCCGTGCGAGTTAGCTCGGTTTGGGCGGCGTTCCAAAGCTCGTCGTGCGTTTGGGCCGTTTCGAGTTTTTCGAGTGAGTAAAGGTACT
>CAYGQU010000250.1:4385-5126 GCA_964352045.1 uncultured Planctomycetaceae bacterium | reverse complement strand
AAGTTAGGTTGCAACCTACCGAGACGGGGCTCACCTGCCTTGAATCAGCTTTGACATGCAATGGGAGTATCACGCTAAGCGCTTTTATTGATATTACAGCCGACAAAGTCGTTAGCTCGAACGGCAGTATTAACGCTTCTTCTTTTGCTGCCGACTTAAAGAGTGATGCCTGGGCGGTGGGAACCATCAGCGGTTCCGTTAGTGGTACCGAAAACGAGTCGCAATCTTCCCTCCGCGAAATGCCAGGCCCTAATGTGTTTGACTATTACGTTCATATGGGAACGCACATTGAGATTGATTCACTACCTTTGGATGGTGACACTTATTTGCTCGAGAAAGTTGTTTTAACTCCAGCAAATAACCCTTACGGAGTCGCCAATGGCGAAGGGATTTACGTGATCAATTGCCTGGGTAACAAAATAAACATTGGATGTCTGCGTATTGAAGGAACCCTTGTTCTGTTGAACCCTCATGTCGAATCGCGTTTAGAAAAAAGAGTTTGCATTAAGCCAGCAGTCAGCAATTTTCCTTCCTTATTAGTTGATGGCACCATTGAAATCCGCACGACCTTTTTCAATCTTGATGAATCAGATGAAGGGGTCAACTTTAATCCACCTGGAAGCCCTTTTGAAGGCGAAGAAGATACAGATCAATCTGATGAGTACTCTAGTCGGATTGAGGGCTTGGTCTACATTTCGGGTACATTGAATTTTTTCATTGATTCCCAAGATTCAAACTTCA
>CAYGQU010000250.1:0-4375 GCA_964352045.1 uncultured Planctomycetaceae bacterium | reverse complement strand
ACTATAACTCGTCACTTTTTGGTGGCGTAGTGATCTGCAACGAAATGACGGCTACAACCGCCAGCTCGCTAGAATACGACGGCGCTTTTTTGCTAAATCCGCCGCCTGGTTTCGCCAAGGGAAGTGTCATGCAAGTGATACCGGGTAGTTGGCGTCGAATTGCGTCGCCTTAGAGTCGTCTCACTTTAGATTGATTAGCGAGTTACTCAAGCTTGCTGGCCCCTTAGCCAGCGGACCCTAGCCCTTCCATCCGTCGCCACGCGCTCATTTGTCCTAAGTGGATCATCATGTGGCCACTTCCATAGAAGGCATGCATCGAACCAATCGTTGGGAATATCTCCAGCAGCCGGCCCCCCATCGGATTTGGTTTTTCAAAGGCCCCTTCCTCGGTTTGCCTCAGGGCCTTCGAGGTAAGTCGATACGAATCGAAGAAAAAGTCGATTATCAGCCCCATCGGTGGATAGACCGTTCCTTCAGCATCATCTTCGCAAACGGCATCCTTTGAAAAAACCGCTTCAAAACCTGCCGGTACCGACGGTGCTTCGAGTCCAAGATCGGTATGAATCTTGGCTGTATACAACGACAAGTGACCATAAATAAAGGCTGGATGATTCGAGGCAATTATCACGCCACCCGGTGTAGCGAATCTTGCAAACCGTTCGGCCGTTACGCCACCAAGCAGTTGGTCGGCATAACTCAATGATCGGTCCATCGAGTCGGCAATGATATTTCCAAGCGTTCGCGACATGGCGATAGACTTTCTCTAGGGTAACGGCAACAAGCGTCACGAAAGTAAACGAAAGCTAATGCTTTTTATCTTTATTTGGCGAAGCGAGCCAGCTCAGGCTGTTCCGATTCGTGTTGCGTCGGCGGCGCTGTTTGCTCATGCCCTGGGCGATAGAAGCCAACGCTTTCGAGCGCCTTATAAACTTCTTCCAAGGTTTTTTCGCCGAAGTTGGAGATGCTAAGCAAATCTTCTCGCTTGCAATGCAACAGGTCGTTGACCGTAAAGACACCTCGTTCTTCGAGGCAGTTGGTCGTACGGACCGCTAGGCCGATTTCGGCGGTGCTCATCTCCAAGCGTTGCTTGAGATCTTGGGTTGCTTCCTGTGCCTTGTTCAGCGGAATTCGCGTTGCCATTGGGTTCCCTCCCTAATTAATTGTTAATGATAGGTCCAACATTGTTAATGATAGGTCCAACCTAAAACCTATGGGGTTCTTAGGCTTCTCAC
This sequence comes from uncultured Planctomycetaceae bacterium, assembly GCA_964352045.1. GTDB lineage: Bacteria > Planctomycetota > Planctomycetia > Pirellulales > Lacipirellulaceae > CAYGQU01. Next base: position 3,143 of record CAYGQU010000250.1, on the reverse strand, counting down.
GACTTGTCAGGCTTACCTAACCGAGTTGTGTCGATGGCTAGAATATACCGTCTTAGAACGATTTGCCTATGGTTTAGATAACTTTTTGTGGTTTGCTAGCAAGATATTTCTCGTCTCGCCCCGTGGTGTTGTGCAAAAGGGGCCATATACTTGTAGGCAACTAACTGCCGTTGTTTGTTTTGATGGTTCCCTCAATTGGATGATCTGCTCAAAGGACTGAATCCCGCCCAGCGCGAAGCGGTGCTGCACACCGAGGGACCGCTCCTCATGCTTGCTGGACCGGGAAGTGGCAAAACGCGGGTCGTTACGCACCGCATAGCTCATCTGTTGCAGCAAGGGATAGCCGCACGTCAGATCCTCGCTCTTACATTCACCAACAAAGCGGCCGAAGAAATGCGGCGTCGTGTCGCGCACCTTGCCCCTGGGCAACGGGTTTGGTTGAGCACATTTCACCGATTCGGTGCCTCGTTGCTACGAGATCATGCCGATCGGGTGGGGCTTGATCAAAACTATACGATTTACGACTCGTCCGACGCTCGTCAGACCCTAAAGCGTGTCATCGAAGCGGAGCGGATCCCTACCTTGGGCTATACGCCTGACCGCATTGCCTCGGCCATTAGCGACGCTAAGAACAAACTTATTACTGCCGACGCCTACCAAGCTCGTCACGGTAGCCTGCTGGGCCGAGTCGTCGAGCAGGTTTACCCAGCCTACCAAAAGCGATTACTCGCCTCTTCAGCTGTCGATTTCGATGACTTGTTGCTGCATGTCGCCAAGTTGCTGCACGATGATGCCGACCTACGGGCCACGCTCGACGAGCGTTATCAGTACGTCATGGTCGATGAATACCAAGATACGAACCGGGCGCAGTACGTCATTCTTCGCGCTTTGTCGATGGATTATCCCAACCTGGCAGCGACGGGCGACCCTGATCAATCAATCTACGGTTGGCGCGGTGCCGATTTGAATAACATTCTCGAATTCGAGGGAGATTATCCTGGCGTTCATGTCGTGAGGCTCGAACAAAACTACCGAAGCACGCAAAGCATTTTGGCCGTGGCCGACGGCCTAATTCGCCACAACACACGTCGCAAGCCGAAGTCGCTTTTCACCGAAAACGCCGTCGGCAAGCCGGTTAAGCTCATTACCTACGCCGATGGAGAAGACGAAGCGCGTGGCATTGCTAAAGCGATTCGTGATGCAATTGCATCGGGCGAACGGCGTTATGGCGACGTCGCAATTTTCTATCGCATCAACGCTCTTTCACGAGGCATCGAACGCATCCTCCGGCAAGAGCAAATCCCTTACCAAATGGTTCGTGGCCAAGAATTCTACCAGCGTCGCGAGATCAAAGATATCTTGGCCTATGCCCAATTGCTCAATAATCCAAAAGATGACTTGGCATTTGAACGGACCGTCAATTCTCCGCCACGGGGCATAGGTAAGAAAACCATTGAACGCCTAGTCGATCACGCAGCCCGATTCGGCTTGTCCCTGCTTGCGGCGGCTCGCGAGGCAGCACAAATTGAGGGGATAACCAAACGGACTGCCGGATTGGTAGCAAAGTTTGTCGCCATGATCAACAAACTCGAGGCCTACGCCCACGGCCCGGTCGAAGAGGCAATCGGAGCGATTATCAACGAATCGGGCTATCGTGAGCATCTTGTTGATAGCAGCTCCGAAGAAGATCTCAACCGACTTGCCAACATTGAAGAACTCTTAACCGACGCCCGAGAGTTTGACGAAAATGCCGAGGAAGACGAGCAAGCACTTGAGGCCTCGCTAGAAGCCTACCTCGAACGGACTTGGCTTGTGAATGAGACCGACAGCTGGGACGATGAGACCGACAAGGTGACGCTCATGACTTTGCATGCGGCGAAGGGGCTCGAGTTTCCGATGGTCTTTCTCATAGCGGTCGAAGATGGAATCCTCCCCCACGAACGGTCGGCCACCGATCCCGATCAGCTTGAAGAAGAACGTCGCCTCGCCTTTGTTGGCATCACGCGCGCTGAGCAGGAGTTGCAACTAAGCCACGTCCTTCGTCGCGACTTTCGTGGTCAGCGACGTATCGCCATACCGAGCAGCTTCCTCATGGAGTTGCCAAGAAACGAAATGGACGCGGGACAAGCCCAAGCTGCTAATTCGTGGGAACTGGAAGGCTGGGAGCATGAAGCCGAAGATACTTACTGTGATGCGGGGCCTGACGATTCGCTTTTGTTCGAGGAAGGCGCGTTGGAGGATTCTGCCGACGGAGCCAAAGCATTTGACGGAGCCACAGCATTTGACGGATCCAAAGCATCTGGGGCCAAAGCTTTTTCGGAAGAGAAGCCTACTACGACTTCTAGTTTAACGCCTGACCAAGTGCAAACTGCCTCATCGCTCGCAGGCCATGCTCCATCGAATGGTCCGCAGAAGCCCCAGCTGGCAACCGTCTCGCCAGATGACTTTCGCCTCGGAATGGCGGTTGTCCACCCCGAGCATGGCCCAGGAAAAGTCATCACGCTCAGCGGTTCGGGCAACGGCCGACGGGCGACCGTTTTGTTCCCTCTCGCAGGAGAAAAACGCTTCGTCCTCGCCTTCAGTCCCCTGAGGCCTGCGGGTAAACCCTAAGTACACATTAAATAGGGTTAAATAGGGTGCTTGCTGGTAATTAGTGGTTTCACTTGCTTAGTGGCTGCGCGAATCCTCGGCGGGTGGTTATGATACGGGGCTACCCAAATCATTTATTAGCGTCAATTAGTGCTGATTAGTATTCCTGTTTTAGAGAACACTAATTTACGTTAATCGACGCTAATGAAAGCAACGGTTCTGTAGGCTTAGTGATGACGACATTGATAGCTAGCTTCGTAAATCCCAACTTAGTTAATCTCAACTTAGTTAATCGTAAGTAATTAACAACTTTCCAAACGCATTCTTTATGAACAGTCAATTCGCCTTCGCCAGCTGCCAACCGGGTGCCGAGAACGCGCTCAAAAAAGAGGTCGAGGCACGCATCCCTGGCTGGAAATTCTCGTTCTCACGCCCCGGCTTTGTCACGTTCAAAATGCCCAAGACCACCACCGTCGATAAGTTTGAGCCCCCTCGGCTCACTTTCGCACGTACCGTCGGCCTGTCGTTCGATCGCCAACCCTTCAACCCTGAAG
>CAYGQU010000249.1:0-5127 GCA_964352045.1 uncultured Planctomycetaceae bacterium | reverse complement strand
AGCCGAAGCTGCCGAAAGAGAAGCTGCTGAAGCCGTTCGCCTCGACGATACGGATAGCGCCTACCTCTTGCTATGGGCCCAAACCCTGGCTGACCTTGAACGACACGATGAAGCGGTTCTCAAAACTCGTCAAGCAATTGACCAGACAAAAATTGACGCGGTTCGTGCCGAAGCGTTCTACACCATGGGACTTTTGTCTGCCTTGGGCGATGCAAAAATTGCCGAGAAAGCGATCAACTTCCACAACTCGGCTATCACCCTTGCCGACAAAATCGCCACGAGCGAAGACAACCTCGAACGCCGCGCAGCGAAAGACTTGCTCATCCAAGCTCACTTGGCGATTGCTAATGTAATTGCCGAACGTGAGTACCCGGACAAAACCGAGACGGTCGCCCAATGGATAGGTCGAGCTTCGGGACTTGCCGAAGAGCGTATTCAAAACGATGGTGGTGGACTAGAACTTCGCTTGCTTGTTGCTCGCGAAGCACTTGGTGCCTTGGCATCGCTGCGTCCGGCACTCGACCCTACGCCTTGGGTTAACGAAGCCGAAGAAACGGTCCGTTTGCTGCGCGATGAGGTTAGCGATCCTCTCTTCTTGGCAAAAATCGACTGGGATTTGGGTCTCGTTCATCAACGAGCTGTTCGCATCGAACATGCACGTGGTGAAGCAGACAAAGCAATCGAGCAAGGTAGCAAAGCAATCGACAGCCTCTCGGCTGGTGCTGAGCCACGTATTACTTTGCCTTCGGCCGAGCAAACCGTCGGAGAACTCTACTTCTACCTCGGTGCGATCAACGCGGTTCATATCAAAGACCATACCGAAGCAGTTGGTTGGTACGACAAAGCAAGACCATTGTTTGAAATGGAGCGACCTGCAAGTGATTTTCGTGTCGAGCGTAAACTGGGTGAAAAGTACGTCAGCATGGCGGTCTCTTATTGGCAAGAGGGACAAAACGACCTCGGAATAGAACTAACCAAAAAGGGTTCCGATTTGATGAATCATGCAGTCGATGCGGGCGTGCTAAAGCGAACCGCTTTGGCTGTTCCTTATGGCAATTTACGCACGATGTACACAGAGCTTGGTAACAAACCCGATGCAAAACGTTACGAAGCGTTGTATGTTGCCCACGGTGGTAAAGTGACCCCGAAACCAGTGGCAAAGAAACCAACCGCTGGTAAGCCAGCCAAAACGGCAATCAAGCCCTCGGCCACAGCGCCACGTACCGCAAGGTTGGGTCGCCCAACAGCGCGCGGTACCATAAGTCGCTAGCAAAGACTTTTACCCCAAGCTCGATCATCCTCACCGACTCCATAGTTGGGATAGAGGGATCGACCTAGAAAAAAATTCTGCCTCTATCGCAGCTAGCCGTATTCTGTCGAATGACGAAAAAGGTTGGTAACAAAGCGTCTGCCTGACCGAAGAAACTGAGTTTCCTCGCGATTCAGGGCCTTCTTGCCTGATTCAAGGCTTGCCAGATGGCACAGATCGGGAATACTCAAGGGAAGTAAACAAGCCAGAGGTACTGGTTTCATTTATTCCCAATTTCCCCTTGCATCCCCAGGCTACACGATGTCACGCAGCGGCGCGATTACCTTCAAAGGCAACCCGATGACTCTTGCTGGCGAAGCCGTTTCGGCTGGCCAAGCAGCACCCGACTTTACACTCCATTTTTTCCAAGATGGCATGCAATCGCTTTCGCTTGCCGATCTCAAAGGAAAGCCAACCTTGCTAAGTGTTGTCCCTTCGCTCGACACGGGCGTCTGTGCGATTCAAACGAAGAAGTTCAATGAATCGCTTGCTGGCATGGGCGACAAGATCAATGCGATTACGGTAAGCCTCGACCTACCCTTCGCCATGAATCGCTTTTGTGGCGCTGAGTCGATTACCAACATTAAGGTTGCCAGCGATTACCAAGATCGCTCTTTCGGCAACGCTTTTGGTACGTTGATTGAAGAACTAAAAATTCTCTGCCGTGCCGTCTTTGTTTTGGATGCCGAAGGGAACATTGTGCTCGCCGACTACGTAGGGGAAGTTACCGACGAACCTAACTACGATGCTGCTCTTGAGGCAATCAAAGGGCTTGTCTAAGAAGAGAACTTGTGAGTGAAAAAAGGACAAAGCCCCGTGGGCATTCGATTGCGACGGCTAATTGCGGTAGGGTTTGCCGTCATTCTAAGTGACGGCAAACCTATCGCTGCGCAGACGGCATCTTCCAATGCGATTGCTAATACTCATAATGTGTTGATAAACAGTGTGTTGCTTGGGAGCGATGAACTTACTTCAGGTATCCCGGCGGTTGATCGTATTGAAGCGACTTCGGCATATTCCGAAACGAGTCAAGGGCAACCACTAACCGTAGAACAGTTGCGTGATTGGCTTGCTGACCAGCGGAACCATCAACCATTGAGCCCAAGATTACCAACAGGGTTGCTGGCTGCGCATACCGAATTAAATGGCATTGAAAATAATCCGCTGACGCGGGCCAAAGTCGAACTCGGCCGACAACTCTTCTTCGATAAACGTTTGTCTCACGATCAAACGATCAGCTGTGCTTCCTGCCACTCGCCCGAAACGAGCTTTGCCAGCAATGATCGGTTGGCAATTGGCATTCGCCAACAACTCGGCGTCCGAAACGCGCCAACAATAATCAATCGGTTCTTCTCAACCTTGCAATTTCATGATGGCCGAGCCGATTCGCTTGAAGAGCAAGTTCTAGGCCCTCTCGAAAACAAAATCGAGATGGGGTTTACGCACGACGGAGTCGTCGAGCGGCTTGCTGAGGTTGATGGATACCAACTTCAATTTGAAGCAATTTTTGGTTCACCAATAAGTATCGGGCTGATCGCCAAGGCAATTGCCGCGTTCGAGCGGACACTCGTAACTGGTCCTTCGCCGTGGGATCATTACTCACGCCTCACCGCCTTTGAATCGACCTACGCCGACGAGCTAGCCGACCGAGAGTCCTTGCTAGAAGAGGACCCTGAACTGGTAGCAATCTATGATCAATTGCTTCTCGCTGTGGCTAGCAACCCCATCTCCTCTGCGGCAAAACGAGGAGGAAAGCTTTTTTTTAGCCAGCGAGTAAACTGTGCTTCTTGCCATGCAGGGGCCAATTTCACCGACGAAGATTTTCATAACATCGGCGTCGGTTTGGAAGATCCTGAGGATCTTAACACCGATTGGGGTCGTTCAAAAATTACACAAGACGAGTCAGACCAAGGAGCCTTTAAGACGCCAACGCTACGGAACGTAGCCCTGACCGCACCGTACATGCACGATGGATCGCTTAGTACCTTACCCGAAGTCATTGCTTGGTACGTTCGAGGAGGCCATCCCAATCCTCAGCTAAGTGAGTTAATCGAACCGCTTGAGATCACCGAGTCAGAACAAGATGACTTGGTGGCGTTTCTAGAGTCTCTGACGGGGCGTTTACCAAAAGTTCGGCAAGACAGCTTGCCGAAACAACACTAGCTACCGCGTCAAACCAGGACTCATTGGCGTTGCTTGATAATCGACCGAACGGATGTCTTCGACCTTCGTCACCTGACCTTTGCGAAGATCGTAGGTGATCTTACCGGCAACGCTTCTTGCAGGTGGCCGATTCGGGTCTTGCTGCACCCATATGCTGACACCGCGCTGAGCGTTCCCTTCAAGAATAAAAACTTCTTTTGTTTGCGTATAGCTTGCCGAGGTTGCTTCGGCTGTGAACTTTGTTAGTTTTTCTTTGCCTGAAGACCCTTCAAGACGAACTGCCCCAAGGGCGCGTAACTCAATCGGTCCGATCGACTGCCCGGACGCTGCAAGCGTATTCCTAGGAGAAACAAACCTTGCGCTCGGGTCTTCATGCACTCGTAGCTCATCACATTCGAGCGCAGCCACTTCAGGTGGCAAGCCTTGTGGTGAATTGATCGGTAGCTCTTGATCCCACGCCAACACCGGACCATAGACAGCACGAATTTTCTCGTGAAAACGCAATGCTTTCGCATTGAAATTACCGCTAATGCCAAGCTGAAAATTGATTCGCAGGAATCGAAGGCCAGCGTTGGCGGGCTCGTTCAAAACGGGTTGAGATTGATTCGTAAGTTGCCCGCCGATACCACTAAAATCACCATTAGCAAGGTGAACCGAACGCACCCAACCAGGCCCTTGTCCCGAAAAGTCACCCGTCAATTGATTCATCTTCAGCGTCGATAATCGGGCCCGTTCATGCGAACGCTGCCCCTGAGTATCGGTCGAACGATGGTCAATCGAAACACCATCGAAACATTCAATTTCGGCAATTTCTACTTCACCACCAAGAGCATTTGTATCGCCTGTAAGATCAATCGGCCGGCTTAATCTTGCTGCGAGTCGATTGCAACGAAGCCAACTTTCGGCCGTCTCTGCAAAAACTTCTTCACGCAATTCAATTTGCTTCCCATCAAATTCTAAGCCTCCCGTCCAACGAATGGTCGCTTCTCCTTGCAAGGAATTCAACGAGGGCGCCATGGCAGTAGGCATCAACCCATTCATATTGCGTGATTTGAGATCAAACCGAGCATCGCCCGGCCCATCGACCCACAGCCGATTGCGAAGCTGATCAGCATGCAATTCTTTGGCCCACAGACGCATCCCTTTGCCGGTGATCTGTGCTAACCCAGGTCGCTCGCTACCGCCATCAGCCGTCGCTCGGACTTGGCCATCGGCCTGGCCTGCTACAGTAAGGCGAATACCTTCTTCGTGAAGTCCCTCGACGCGAAGCTGTTCGCCGACGACTCGCATCGGAGTCGTTGCCGCGCCGGCTACTTCTGCTTCTTCAAATCGAACTTGCCCTGTACAAAGTAAGCCCGTCGGTTCGGCACGTCGGCCAAAGAGCCCCACGTCAAGTTGCACCTGCTTTGCCGAGAGAATGTATTTCTGTTTAGAAAGACTCGAAGCGGGGCTTTGATTTCGACTCGTAAGACTCGAACCGCGTGTCGGTTGCCGAGCTTCTAGAGGCCTCAGCCAAGCGACCAAAGAATTGGTTCTTCCTGTAAGTTCTTTGCCACGAAATTCAACGGCGCCAATCGCATCGATTCTTTCGGCTAGCAGGCCGATCGGATCTCCTTGATTCTAAGAGCCAAGCTCAATGGCAGGTCCCTCGGGAC
>CAYGQU010000248.1:0-5135 GCA_964352045.1 uncultured Planctomycetaceae bacterium | reverse complement strand
CCCGAATCGGTGCTGATGATTGGCAATTTGCTCAGCTTTGCGGGTTTGGCGGTTGGAGAACAAGAAGCCGAACGCGTAATGCTCGAGCTAATCCAACTCGGTATCGACCCCGAAAGGCTCCGAGAGCTATTCAGGCCTTACCTTGATGGCGTTGATTTCGAATCTTTACAGGAGGTCCGCGTTGCGAAACAGATGTCCGATGACGCACTCGAGTTGCTAAGCGACCTACCACGTCTAGCAGGCAGCAATGCGTGGGCGGTTTCCCCCTCACGCAGCGAAACTGGGGGGGCTCTACTAGCGTCCGATCCGCACCTCGAAGTGAATCGTCTTCCCGCCATTTGGTACGAAGCCGTACTGCGTTGGGGCGAAGGACCGATCGACGATAAACAGGTAACCAACGGATTCAATCCATTGGATCAGCATGTTTCGGGTGAGTACGCCATGGGGGCGACGCTTCCTGGTTGCCCTCTCATGGCGGTTGGCAGAACGCCACAACTCGCTTGGGGCGTCACCTACATGCACGCCAACACAAGTGATTTTTTCATCGAAGATTTGCGTATTAAGCCGACGCCACAAATTGATAGCAGTTCGGCAAACGAAGTCGATAATGCCGAGCCCCGCTGGCAATACCGACGTGGAGAAAATTGGCTCGATTATCAACCTCGAACTGAAACGATCCACCGCAAAGGCGACAAGCCAATCGTAGAAGTCATTTACGAAAACGAAGTCGGAACGCTCACTCTTGAACCCGATTCGCCAGGTAAGTACTTGTCGGTCGCATGGGTAGGTTCACGCCCAAGAGCTGGCCGTTCAATTGGGGTTTGGCTCGATGTGATCAGTTCACAAAACACTGCCGAAGCGATGCAAAGGGTCCAGAAAGCTCCGCACCCTTCGCTCGTCTGGGTCTTCGCTGATGCCGAAGGGCATATTGGCAAACAAGCTTGTGGTTGGTTGCCACATCGCAAAACCGCTTCAGGATTGGTTCCCGTGCCAGCCTGGGACGAGTCAAATCATTGGCTAGGTTTCGTACCAGCAGAAAAATTACCTAGCGAGTACGACCCTGCTCGAGGCTTTGTCGCATCGGCAAATGAAGAGATGTTCATGTCCGATGGCTCGCCACTTCATTCGCATGGCTTGCATGATTACCGACGCCGAAGGGTCGATGAACGACTCACCGAACTCCCTAAAGCTAATTTCCTCGATATGCAAAAATTGCAATACGACGTCCTTAGCATTCATGCTCGCGAATTGTTGCCGGTACTGGCCAAGCACCTACAAGACTGCGAATTAAAACAAAAACTCGAAGCTTGGGACTTTCGATTCACGCCCGAAAGTTACGAAGCATCGCTCTTCATGACTTTCTATCGTTACGTTTTGCTAGAGATATTCGGACATGAAAAAGGTATCGGCTGGCGACGGATGGTTTATCTTGCGACACGCATCGGTTACTCGGCAATGGTGATGACCGCCATGGATCGAATTCTGCCAAAGACAACCTCCTCTTGGTGGTGCACCCGTGACAAAACCGAATTGATTCGTCGAGCTGCCGAAAGAGCAATCGCTGCCGAACCGGAGGCATGGTCCGAACGAAATGCATTTCACTTTGTGAACCGTTTCTTCGGTAATATGAGAACGGGACAGCTACTCGGTTTTAATTCCTCAAAAACGCCTATGCCAGGTTGCCATGCGACCCCTTTTCAAGGGCATCTAAAAGCAACGGCACGAAGGGAATCGACGTTTGCCCCGAGCTATCATTTTGTAGCCGATATGTCGACTAATTTAGCCTGGACCAATCTACCGGGTGGGCCCTCCGAAAATCGTTTTTCCAAGTGGTATCGAAACGACATTCCCCTCTGGAACGAAGGGAAATACAAAGCGCTCTTCGGTTTTGAAAATCGCGATTGATGACTCGATAACTATCGAATCGGTGAGGTCATGCACCCAGTTCTTAACCCCCACTAGTAGAAAAATCCGTAAAAGCATCACAATTGGCTAGTCGGTTTGCCGTATCACACCCTCTTCTGGGGTGAATGTGAGCTATGTTTTACTTGATGAGCATGCCATCGAGACACAAGTCTTGATCGTTTTCCATCGGCCTACTACTCGGATTACTACCGACCATTGAACCTGGAATTCTAGGTTGACAAAATAGCTCGCAAGGCATGCCCACCCTTTCGAGCGATCAACTCTTTTTCGCTAGAAAGTCGTCATGATGATTGCATCGAGTGATTTAAACACTCAGACTTTAGAGGGCTCTTCGGTAGAGAACTCTTGTTTGGATAAGAAGTCAGTCAGCAAGGAGCAATCGACTAACGATGTCGAATCGCTTCGCAGGCAGCTTGCCGAACTAGAAAATTCGACTTCTGATATCGAGCACGAAGATTCAATCGATTGGCGACAAGTTATTGATACCACCAATGATGCTTTTCTAGCTGTCACCACTTCGGGAAAAATTCTCGAATGGAACGCTCAAGCAGAAAAGTTATTTGGATGGTCGCGAAGCGAAGCCGTCGGAATGCAATTGCAAGAGACGCTGTTTCCTCCTTCAGGTGAATCCGACGATCGAGGTGGTTTGCAAAAAATTATCGTCGCTCAGCAGTCGGGTGATCGAATCGAACTCTCGGCACAAAGTCGAGATGGCAGAGTGCTGCCAGTAGAAGTTTCGGTTTCAACCATGTTGCGTGGATCGTCGTTTGTGTTCAATATGTTCATTCACGACATTTCTAATCGTCGCGAACTTCAAGTCCAGCTAGCGCACGCCCAAAAACTCGAATCGATAGGGCAGCTTTCAGCCGGTATAGCTCACGAAATCAATACCCCAACGCAATATGTAGGTGACAATGCGCGATTTGTCCAGGAAGCCTTGGGTGACGTACTCGTTGTGCTGGCAGCTTATCGCAACCTAGCCGATGCTGCTCGGGCTGGCAAAGGCATTAGCGAGGCGCTTGCCGCTGCCGATGCCGCTATTGAAGAAGCGGATCTTGATTACCTAACGGTCGAACTTTGTTCGGCAATTGATCAATCCCTTGAAGGGATCGATCGCGTGACAAAGATTGTTCGTGCGATGAAAGAGTTTTCGCATCCTGGAGCGACAGTGAAAACCCCTACCGACATGAACGGGGCGATTAAAAACACCATCACTGTTGCCACGAACGAATGGAAGTACGTTGCTCATATCGAAACCGATTTTGATGCTTCGTTGCCATTTGTCCCTTGCTTACCTGGTGATTTCAATCAGGTGATTTTGAATTTGATCGTTAATTCGGCACATAGCATCGCCGATCGACTAGGTGAAAGTTCTTGCGATAAAGGAACGATTCGCTTAGCTACTTACAGTGAGAATGACTGGGCGGTGATCAAAATATCGGACACTGGCACGGGAATTCCCGAAGAAATTGTTAGTCGTATTTTTGATCCTTTCTTTACCACCAAAGAAGTTGGCGTCGGCAGCGGACAAGGCTTGGCAATCGCTCACTCAGTGATAGTCGATAAACATAACGGAACGATTGCTGTTGAGAATCTTCCCGAATCGGGTGTCTGTTTTACGATTCGTCTTCCACTTGAAACTAACTGTAAGGAGTCGAAATGACCAAGGTGCTTTTCGTCGATGACGAACCGAATATCCTTGCAGGACTACGCAGAATGCTACGAACTTATCGAAAAGAATGGGACATGGCATTTTGTGAGAGTGGTGTTGAAGCACTCGATTTGCTTGAAGAGCAAGCATTTGATGTGATAGTTTCTGACATGCGCATGCCTGGCATGGACGGCGCCGAATTTTTATCGCACGTTCGCGACCGACATCCGGGAACTATCCGTGTCGTGCTATCGGGTCATTCTCAACAAGAGATGACGCTGCGATCGATCGGCCCAGCACACCAATACCTATCAAAACCTTGCGATTCGGAGTATCTCAAGACGTCGATCCAATCGGTGATTCGTCTGCAATCGCTGATCAGTTCCGAAACGATCAAAGACCTTGTCGAATCGATCGATACGCTGCCAACCTTGCCAAGTATTTATGTCGAATTGGTTGAATTGTTAGCCGAACCTGAAGCAAGCGTTGAACAAGCGGCTAGGCTAATTGCTCAAGATATGGCAATGTCTGCCAAGATATTACAATTGGTTCACTCTTCATTTTTTGGCATGCCTGTCAAAGTGAACGATGTCAAACAAGCTGTTGTCTTATTGGGAACCGAGGTCTTAAAACCACTTGTGCTCTCAACAGCAACCTTCAGCCAATACGAAGGAGTTGAATTGGGAGATTTCTCTCTTGAACGTATTTCAAGTCATGGAATCGAAGTTGGCATGCTGGCTCGTCGCATCGCAGAAGCAGAAAACGCCTCGGCTGAAACGATTGGCCAATCATTCCTTGCCGGTGTTCTACACGATCTGGGCAAGCTGGTTCTTGCTCAATACGATCCAAACGGATATCGAGAGATTTGGCAACAAAGCGAAATATCTCCAACCGCTAGAGCCGACTTAGAACGAGAAAAATACGGTGCATCGCACGCCGAAATTGGTAGCTACCTGCTCGGACTATGGGGCTTGCCCTATGAAGTCATCGAAGCGGTCACTTGTCATCACGAACCCTTAAAGTGTGAAACCACAGGCTTCTGTTCAGCCAGTGCTGTTTACGCTGCCGTGGCAATCACCGAAACATCATCCGTGGAATGGAATCGAGATTACTTAGCAAGAATAAATAAAGAGAACCGAATTGACGAGTGGAAAAAACTTACCTTGGCAATTTGATGTCTTTCGTGACACAACCTTAAATTAATATTTTCGAGCAATCGAAACAAAACGGTAACTGCAATGAATAAAGTCCTGTTAGTCGATGACGATCCTAACGTGCTGAACGCTTATCAAAGGCGCCTGCGCAAGCGATTTGAGATCGAAACAGCTCTATGTTCGGAAGAGGGCGTGACGGCCGTGAATTTTCTTGGCCCGTTTGCCGTCATTGTTTCTGACATGCAAATGCCACGGGAAAACGGGGCCGAGTTTCTTGCCAAAATTCAAAAAAGTTCGCCCGATAGCGTTCGTATTATGCTCACCGGTAATGCCGACCAGCAGACGGCGATTGACGCGGTAAACCAGGGGGGTGTCTTTTGCTTCCTGAATAAACCATGTCAAGC
>CAYGQU010000247.1:3262-5137 GCA_964352045.1 uncultured Planctomycetaceae bacterium | reverse complement strand
GTTGTAAGTTGGCGTTGCACTTTGTCCGCCGGACACAGGTTGTGTTGCAAACGCTTGGCTAACCGGTGAGGCTGGCATAACAGGAGCTACCGGTTGCTGCTGAACGGGCTGCTGCTGAACGGGCTGCCGTGCAGGTTGTTTTGCTTCGCGATAGACAGGCTCCGTAAGGTGCTGTCCGCTTGCCACTGGCGAGAAGCAGAGAGTCAAGCTAAAAGTCGCTAGGCAAATTATTTGAAACGTGTGAAACTTACTAGTCATCATTCTCAAGGAAATACTTCGCATAGAAAGGGACATCCGTGAGGCTCCAGCGATAGAGAGTTGGCTCTCGGCAATTAACCGAGGGCGCTAATTTGTTATGGTTTCGTTTTTATCTTCGCACCCTTTTGCTACCTTGCTGTTGATCGGAGAGGACTTCCTGCCTTTTCGATCCGTATCTAACTCGGTAGGGTGAATGTCGTTATGGTAATACGAGGTTACTTGAATGGCTACCTCGGCTACTGCTTTTTTTGGAGAAGAAATGCTAGCTTCTCAAGGCTAGTTGCTCGGGATCGTAATGATTCAGTCAAAATTTTGAAAGACCAACGAGACCGCACGGATTACCCCAACTATGAAAACTGTCCAGATAGCCCGAATTGTCTCAGTGCCGTTTGACGAGAACACCCTGATCTTCTGGCTCGAAGACTGCAATGAATGTGTGGTCTTCGATCCGGGGCTTCAGCCGGGAGCGATTATCGAAGAAATAGAAAAACATCGGCTGACTCCTACCGCGATTCTATGCACTCATGGACATTCCGATCACATTGCTGGCAATACTGGCTTAAAAGATCGTTGGCCCGATTGTCCGTTGGTAATTGGCAAAGGAGATGAATACAAGTTATCTGATCCAGTGGCAAACCTCTCTGCCAATTATGGTTTTTCGCTCACTAGCCCGCCGGCAGATCAGACTGTCAAGGGTGGTGATACCTACGATACAGCCGGCATGGCATGGCAGGTACTCGACACGCCCGGACATTCGGAAGGGCATGTTTCATTTTTGCTTTCAGTTGATTCGGAAGAAACTTCGGAGCATCTTGTGGCAGGCGATGTTCTCTTTCGTCGAGGCGTGGGGAGAACGGACTTCCCTGATGGAGATTTTGAGACACTTCGCCGTTCGATCCACGAAAAATTATTCACACTGCCTGACGACACGATTGTGTACCCAGGTCATGGCGATAAGACGACCATCGGTGAAGAACGCCGCGATAATCCATTCGTTGGAATCGTGGCCGGTTATCCTGAACTAGCGAAGTGAAAGTGGATCGAAATCGGTTACTGCAAGTCACCCGATCGACGAAATACTTCCCGAAACAATTGCCAAAGGCTCTTCCTGTTCAGCTCCGTCGAGTTCGAGCAAAAGCTCACCCCGGTTGCCGAGGCCAATGCAAATGCCAGTGAACTCTTTTTCTCCTTGAGCGATCGTGACTCGCTTATCGGTTAGGAAAGAGCGTTCATTCCAATCAACGGCAAGTTCTAAATCCTCTTGCCCGAGCTGATCGATTCGCTCTTCGAGGCAATCAAGAAAACCAAGTAAAAGCGCTTCGGCCTCGATAGACTTCTTTTCAGAGACTTCGGCCAGTGAGATCCCGTCTGTGGTTGGCGAGCTACCTAGATTAAGGCCTACGCCGAGGATAACTTCTCCTGGCCATGGTGATTCAATCAGAATGCCGGCACATTTTTTGTCGCCCAAGTAGACGTCATTGGGCCATTTGATGGTTGCTCGTGTCTCGGCAAGGTGTTGGATCGCATCGCAAAGCGTAAGAGCCGCTGTGATCGAAAAAGTAGGCAGGAGATCAGGACGAATCCCTTGCTCTTTTAGACTAAAAAGTAGGCTGAAGG
>CAYGQU010000247.1:0-3252 GCA_964352045.1 uncultured Planctomycetaceae bacterium | reverse complement strand
GACGAACGCCGCCGATTCGAGATTCTGACGATCAAAACGAGCTAACATGATCTAGCTCGATTCTTCTTTGTGTTGAACAAAAGTCGCACGAACCTCTTCAGGCATCTCTGCTAAGAATTCTTCTTGTTCAATTGCTTTAGTCGCTACGATAAGAGGGATTTCAAAGATAAACTTACTGCCAATATCGACTTTGCTAGCTACATGAACCGTTCCGTTATGCTCTTCAGCAATTTTGCGTGTAACGGCAAGGCCGAGGCCCGTCCCCTTTGCCCCTTTACCCGAAACAAAGGCATTAAAGATTGTTTTGATCTTTTCCGGTTCGATCCCAACGCCGGTATCTTCAACGATCACTTGCGCTAGCTTAATTGGCTCTTCGGTCGATTGAATTTCCGTGGTCGAGACATTTACCTGAGCCGGATTGCGACCTTCGCAAGCATCGATTGCGTTACCAACGATATTCAAGACAGCACGGTGAATGGCTTCGGAATCAATCATCATCCGAGGTAGATTAACTTCGGGATTCCATACGAGTTTGACACCCGCTTCTGCGGCACGAATCTGTAATAGTTCAACGATGTCGGCAATCGTTTCGTTAAGATCCGATGCATCAAGCTCTGGCTCACGCTCTTTGCTGTAGGTGAGCATGTCCATGACCAAAGAAGAGATTCGTTCTTGGTTTTTCTCGACGATTCCCCAGCCTTTATTAACGGTTTGAACCGCGGAGAGTGCCGATTCAATATCGTCTTCAGATAGATCTTCAAAGCTCTCGTGGTCAAGTGCTTTGGCGTGATCACCCAAGCCAAGTTCTATCAGATAACTACCGCCACGGACGCCTTGGAGGATGTTTTTAATATGGTGTGAAAGAGTTGCAATCGTTTGCCCAACGGCGGCAAGGCGCTCGGCCTGCACGCGCGCTTGATAGTGGGTTGTGTCTTCAACCGCCAAAGCAGCTTGGTGGGCTATCGCAACCATCAGCTTCAGGTGTTCTTCCCCGAATTTGTTGGCACTTTTTTGGGCAACTAGCTGTTGGATACTAATTGAGGTGTCGATGTAAATCACCCCAACCAAGCCATAGCGACCCTGCATCGGTACGCAAATTGCTTCGTTGATTCCCATTCGCATGATGCTTTTTGCTGGGTCCCAGCGCTCATCATTTCCGGCGTTACTAGTAAGTACCCCTTCGCAATGATCGACCACATAATCAAGGATCGTTTTGCTGATATTAATGCGAACCGTTGAATCGACTGGTGTTGAATCGACAGTGCCCGAATCCGCTGGTATTTGAGATGCGTTATCTGTCTTACCCTCTACGATCGTACCACGTCGTCCTCGTCGTACTTTGGCTTCCAGTAACCCGGTTTCTTCGTTTTTCAGCATAATACAGCCACGGTCAGCATCGACCCACTCGAAGATCATGTCCATGATTCGAGACAGTAGCTGGTCAATATCGAGCGTGTGGCTGATTGCCAGCGAGGTTCGATACATTAACTGTAGATTGCTACGAGCCTTTGCTAGCCAAGGGCTTTGCGTTTGGTTGGCAGGTGTACCGAGTAGGTCGGCACCCTCCGATTGGCTTATCGCATGCAGAATTCTAGATTCATTTGCCTGATCAACACCGCTGATGATGCTAACTTCACCTTCTGAGTCACCTTCGTTTTGCTCGCCGGTATAAAGTAGCAGAGTTCTACCAACTTGTACCCGATCTCCACTTTCAAGCCGCTTTTCCTTAATCGCATTACCGTTGACGAAGGTGCCATTCGAGCTGTTGAGATCGCGCAGCGTGTAGGATCCGTTAGTATCTTGCAACACAGCATGTTTACGAGATATCTCGGTATCGTGCAGTTGTATGGTATTGCCAGTGACGCGACCGATCGAAATTTCTTGCTCTTCGAGCAAAAAACGCTGACCTTGGTTACGCCCTTGGATGACAAAAAGCGAATGCACAGCTAGGCGACAATCGTAAGTTCGGGGCTATAAAAAAGGATAAGCACAATCAACAAGACACAGCGAGATTCCCAACAGGACCCAGCTATACTGCTAATTGCATTGCGAGGTTGATAAACCCTGGCAAGTAGTCGTTTCAGTTGATCCTCTTGGAGGATCAACCATAGAAACTAAGCCGCCAAACGCTCGTCCAGGGTCCCTTGGATTTTAAGGAGTAAGACGCTGTAGTGGTAGGGTTTGCGGACAAACTCGGTCCCCTTGGCGAGAATAAATCGGGGGCGATTGGTTCCGAGTACAACGATTGGGGTATCCCTTACGCTTGTCTTGGCTCGAAGTTGCTCGATTTGTGACGAATCGAGGTCGGTAAAATTGTCCGTGTCAATCACCAATAGATTGGGGGCGTGGCGATCCAATAGATCGACTGCTTCAGCAATATTGCTCGCTTCGACTGTCATTGCACCATGCCTAGCAAGTAGCGTGCTAAGCACCTCGCGAGAATCGGCCGAGGGATCAGCGACCATGACCAAAGTGGCTCCTAGCTGTGCAGGGAACTTTTGGACCCTATTGTCTGATGTTATCGACACCGAATTTCTGTCTTGGTTGTTGGCCAAAATGACTCTCCTCTGATCCAGTCCCGTAATATCTTTTACGAGACGCCTTGTTGTTACCGGTAGCGGCCGGAGCTTAGGTGGGTGGGCACCAGGTGTCAAAGCCGTTGTGCTTAAATAAAATATATCACAGTCAGGTGCTAGCGGTTGTTAGTCAGCATCTGATTTTGGTTATATTGGCACATGGCATTGCTAGCGAAGATGAAATTATGTTGCTTTCTGGAAGAATGCTCTTTACGCGAAACGTTGTTCCCTGCAAAATGCCGCCCGCGTCGAGATGGTGTCAACTGATTCGCAAAGCTGAATTAGTCCCCCGCAAAGGACTGGTGAAAAGGCGAAATGTTTTCCGAACGCATCGTCTCGTTGTTTTATGAAACTAATTTGGTCACGGAAGACCATCGTACCCCCCGCATGGAGTGCAAACGTGAAGACTCAGGTTATGGCCGCCGTAGCGGTCTTGTTAGTGGCCGTTTCGACAAGTGGCTCTGCCCTGGCCCAAAGTTCTGCTGGTGCCAACGCTCAGAAATACGGTGTCGCTGTGATCGACATCAATTACATCTTTAAGAATCATCAGAAGTTTCGTGCTTCAATGGATGGCATGAAGGGCGATTTCCAAGCGACCGATTCGCAGCTCAAAGCTGAGCAGCAAAAAATTGTCGATGCGGAAAAAAGCAAAGCTCAATATAAGCCAGGTTCTCCA
>CAYGQU010000246.1:0-5143 GCA_964352045.1 uncultured Planctomycetaceae bacterium | reverse complement strand
CCGCGTCGGCGGTACTCTTCTGCCAGTTGCCATTGGCCATCTGCTTTGAGTTCATCAGCAATAGCACTGTAAGCGGGTGCCAAATTTTTATCGAGCTGGATGGCGATCATCAACGATTGAATCGCTTTCTCGCGATCGCCCGACATGGAGTAAGCGCGGCCACGGCGATAGTAATGACTTGCTTCGGTTGGCTGAAGACGAATCGCTTCGTTGAAATCATCAATCGCCTTGGGGTAATCTTTTTGCTTCAAATGTGCCAGTCCGCGGTTGACGAAGGCGGGAATATAGCGATCGCTCACGGCCACCGACTCGCCATAAGCTCGAATCGCTGAGTTAAGGTCGCCCAGTTTGGCCCAAGCCATTCCTTTCCAGAGATTAGCACGAGGGCTGTCGTAGCTGATGCTAGCCGACTGCTCGAAATCGCGAATCGCAAGTCGTTCTTCTCCAAGGTAGAAGAAACAAATTCCACGGCGGAAGTATGCTTCGCCCATGACAGGATTGTTTTGCAAGGCAATGCTAAAGGAATTGATAGCGGGACCAAAATTGCCAAGCAAGCGTTGCCCAACACCCTGACGGAAGTAAGCTGCTGCCTTGACGGGTGCGAGCTGAGGATTGTCTTCCTCCAATAGCCCGAGCAACTCGTCGCAAGTGGCAACTTCTTTGGTATAAGCCGCGGTCGCTTCTTCTGGTGTAGCAGCCTCTTTACCGATTTCCTCGTAGACCGAGGCTAATGTCAGATAAGCTTGGCTAAATGGAAGCTTATCGTCTTCGTCTTCAGGTGTGTAATTGTCAATACTTTTACGTAAGTCGGCAGCAGCGGCAGCATACTCTTTGTCTTGCAGGGCAACGCTCGCACGGCTGAAGTACGTTTCGTGATTCTCTGGATCCATTGCCAAGGCTGCTTCAAAATCGGCATTAGCTTTCTCTTTTTTGCCCAAGTAGCCGTAAGCTTGACCACGGTAGGAAAGTGCCTCGGCGCGTTGTTCTTCTTCGCCTTCCACCTCGGCATCTAGGTAACGTGTCAGTGCCTTTTCAGCCAGCTCAGCACCGCCGAGTTTAATAAGGGTTTTTCCCAAATTGAACTGGTACTGAGCATTTGCACGGTTCGCCTTCGTGGCTGCCTGCAAGTCGGGTAGGGCTTGTTGAAATACACCAAGTTCCATGTAGACTTCGGCGCGAGTGTTTTGAATCTCGGGCAAGAGGGCAGGCTGCGATTGGCCGTAGGTCAATGCATTTTTGAGATCCTCCAACGCTGCTTCGTATTCTTCCAACTGGGCATAAGCTTTCGCCCGTAACAGAAGGGGGCCTGGTTGATAGCCACCACTGGCGGCCACGACTTGGCTAAAGGATTCAGCAGCAGCAGCGTAATCGCCCTCTTCAAACTGCTGTTGGCCCGCTTCTAGGACCGCCTGTAATTGTTCTTGGGCCGAAGCCAAATCACCCTCTTGGGCCAGCAGGCTGCTCGTTGCAGTGCCATAAAAGCATGCGATAGCAAGGAGGCAAGAAAAACGGATCGAAGGCAAAATTGATGTCGTTGGCATGTTCTTAGGTGCTTCTGAGCATCGACGGGTGCTTATAGCACAACCAAGCCGACACAGGGGGAGCGGTAGGAATCTACACTCTTAGTGTACCACTTGCCTGTGGCCATGCCTCGAATCGGGCAAGCTTCATGAACATTTTCGATCGCAAGATGAACGATAAATCGGATTACACCGCCTTGATTCCAATCCTGCGGATTACCCAACCTAAGCTGAATCACCCATTGAAGCCGATTAAGGATTTGTTAGACAAACCAATCCATTCAAACGCCCGAAGCAGGTTCATCCTCTTTTTCAGATGCAATCGCTACACGGCCATAAACCTTTGAGGTTCGGCTGTACTCTTTTGCGTAAGCTTCTGCTTCTTCCGCGGTAAAGGGTCGGTCGATCGTTCGCTTGTAATGACCAAGCTCGTAGAGATGAACAACGGAGTTGGTCTCGGGTTCGGGCTCAGCGGGAGTAGCTGGTTCGGTGGCCGATTCATTCTCGGCGTTGTCAGTATCCTCGTTCCGATCCTGTCGGGAATTGGGGCGGCGAGAATCGGATCGTGAATTAGAGTTGCGACGTGGTTTACGGCCATCACGAGAATTCGAACGCCTTGACGACTTACGATCCTCTCGATTTTCTTCGCTCGATTCCTCGCTACTCTCTCCGGAAGATTCTGCTGCGGCAACCTTTTCGTCGGTTGGCTCCTCATCCATATCAGACAACGATGCGGCAAACGGAGCGGGTTCGCTCTTTTTGGAAGCTGCTTTTTCGCTAAGCCCCTCTTCAACTACCTTTTTCGTGGCCCGCTTCTTTTTCTTGGTCGTTGTCTTCTTAGGTGCTGCTTTTTTGCTAGCCACTTTTTTCTTAACGATTTTCTTAACGGTCTTCTTACGCGCAGCCTTTTTCTTCGCAGGCTTTTCTTCCTCGTCTTCATCGAGATCATCGACAAAATCAAGGTCGTCTACGTCGTGAAACAAATCGTCGTCTTCTTCGCGAGGCTTCGGCATTGAATTCGACCCGACAAGCGGGGCCAAAAGGGTGGCTCGTCTTTGGTACCCTATTTTCGATAGGGGCAAGAGACAAAATAGCATTGAGAGAACAGTTCGGGGAAATTCTCTATGACTGACTGATCAACCCGAAATTCACGAGGACCACGTCAAGAAAACACCCGTCCGCGGTAAATTAGCCTACGAACCAAGTTCGTGTGCCCTTTCACCTAAGGTGCTAAGCGATATCGCACAGGCAATCCTTTGGAGTGCCGCCATATCGTTAAGCGAAGACTCACAGCCATCGGCTGCTTCGTCTCCTTCATGTGTCGAGGATTATCAACCGTTGGCCATGCCGAGTCAACCACATAGCTACCGCTAGCGAGCCAATAGCCCCTTTAATTCGTAATTAAAGGAGATAATTCGAGCGATTTACCGCATGGCAACTTGCTGGCGGGCGGTTTCAACCGCACGGTTCAAAGCCATATCTCCCACTTGTTCGACTCCTCGGTAGCCACTTTCGTGTCGTTCTTCATGCCCGCTGGCCATGCTCTTAGCACGTCGCACGACGATATCGGGGTTAACTCCAACCTTGCTGATCGGTTGACCATTGGGCGAGAAGAACTTAGCTGTTGTGAGTCGGATTCCGGCACCTGACTTGGTCATCGGGAATATCCCTTGAACCGAGCCCTTGCCATAAGATCGTGCACCGACAATCGTTCCGCGTCGGTTATCAAGGATTGCTGCAGCAAAAATTTCGCTAGCCGATGCCGAGTCTCCGTCAATCAGGACCACAAGGGGTACCCGCCAAGTGCCGGCACGGTGGGCTCGATAATCGAAATCTTCCCCTTCGCTTCGACCACGTGTCGAGACAATGTTCCCTTGGGCGACAAACTTGTCGGCCAGTTCGACACTGGCCGTTAGCAATCCACCTGGGTTGCCACGCAAGTCGATAATCAAGCTACGCATTCCCTGGCGATGTAAATCCCAAAGGGCAGTCTCGAGATCACGGCTCGTTGTTTTTTGAAAGACGGGAATGCGAACATAGGCGACACCATAGTCAGCATCAACAATACGTGACTCTTCAAGACTAGGCACTTCCACATGTTCACGACGAACCGCCAATACTTTTGGCGAAGCAGCTACTTGCTTAGCAACCAAGTAAGCATTCTCTGCCGCCTGTGCTGGCAAGTCGGCTTCACGGGCAGCCAGCGTAACATATGCAATCGAGCCTTCTTCGCCGGTTAATAGCGAAGCAGCCTCGTCGGTTGATAATTCAGCAGTCGGTTTGCCATCGACGGCAATGATTCGATCACCCGCGACGATCCCAGCTCGTTCGGCAGGACTACCCGTGATGGTTCGCACGATCAACAACGCCCCCGCATCCGCCTTGAGTTCAACCCCAAGCCCAACGAAGTTACCTTCAATCTGCGAATACACGTCCTTTAATTGATCAGGTGTTAGGAAAGCTGAATAATTATCCAACCCCCCCGCAGCGGCAGTAGTAAATTCAAGAATCCATGCCGACTGAGGCGCACCAATACGGTATTCTGCCAATCGCGAGATTTCATTTGCTAACACCAACACATCTCGGCTTGTTATAAGCCGTCCTTTGCGAGCAACCTTGTTACGCACTTCTGACATGAAGGAACGCTTCTGTTGTTCGTTGAGGCGAAGGCCGTGTCGCTTGGCAAACTGCTCATCGCCCGCGGCGATCATTACGGCCGTTGCACCACGTTGGCCAAGCGTATTCCAAGGGGGATTTACCACATAGTGCGAACCAATTTTGGTAAGCAACTCGCCATACATATCAAGTGCCTGTTGGCCGTCGAGCGAGCGGACTGTATTGAGAAAACTGGTGTCGTGGTAACGACGATCCAAGCTGTTATGCAAACGGGCAATGTCAAAACGTCGTTCGAGTTGACGGTCGTTGGGCGCTTCGCGAAGCGCCTCTTCGTAATGATTAACCGCTTCGGCCCAAAGACCTTTGGTTTCGAGATCCCGGCCTATTGCCAAGGCTTCTTCAACCCCGGCGGGCATCGCCTCGCTGGCGATTTGAATCGAATCGCCAGCCGTTGTGCCAAAAGTACTAGGTGTTATGCCAGATGCATTCGTCGCATCCGACGGTACATAGTTCGACTGAGTATGATCAGACGGAGCGTAGGGTGTCGGAATCGACTGCCCAGAAGTATACGTAGTTGCCACGAGCGTCGTCAGCAGGAAGACGGTCGAAGCAAACAGGAAGGCAACGATCGCTGGGTAGCGATGCGCTGGCACGTGATTAAATCGGTGAAACATAGTGGCTCGTTCCGTCTCGCTGGGACTGACTCAATCGGCCCGCAGGGTTCACAAAAAACCTATGCGACAAACCGACGAGGGCATTCGCGGCCAAACCTAATAGACTGCCATGAAGCAACCATCTTATCCGTAGCCAAACCAAACAACCCGAAGGCAATCGTGGACGCAAACAGAATAAGCTAGGTGGGGAGGGCATGCGAATCTTTTTTGGCCGAGGAGTCGGGTCGCATCCCAGCTAACGTGACATTTAAGGATGAGTTGTTCCCAAAAAAGGGAACTTCTCGTCACGCTCTTCCGAATCCGTTCATGAAAGTCAGCAGCATCACTCGCGTG
>CAYGQU010000245.1:464-5159 GCA_964352045.1 uncultured Planctomycetaceae bacterium | reverse complement strand
GAATTGGTCGTGGGCCGGCTCCTGGCGAGTTTGTTAGTCGTCATCGTTGCCGTGCTGGCGGTAGTTCCTTTCTTTCTGATTCTCTCACTACTCGGTGGAATCGAAATCGGTCAAGTTGTGAATGTGGTAGGCGTTACGCTTGGCGGCGCGCTCGTTGCAGGTAGCTTTGGCTCGTTGCTCGCATTATGGCGAGAAAAAACTTTTCAAGCACTTGCCCTAACAGCCATCGGGCTTGTTCTTTGGCTTGCCGTAGGCGAAACCATAGCGGCAGGCGCATTGGGCGCGAATCCTGGTGGTATAGAAGCTAATCAACTGGCAGCGTGGATTAGTCCTTGGCGAGCGCTTAACTTGGCAACAGAACCTCGGTTAGGACCACCGCCAACTTTTCTAACAAATGCTCTTACCGACGCAGCGGTTGAAACAACCTCTGCGGTTGGTGCATCATTGGTAGCTACTTCGGGTCAAACGGTTGCTCGATTTGTTTGGCATGCCCTGGCGGCAGTCTTGCTAATAAATGGCTTTGCCGTAGCGATGGTCCGCGTCTGGAACCCTTCACGAGAAACTCGTCGCATGTCGTCCAGCGAGACCGAAGCGAATGAGACGAATGCCATCGCTCCGATTAAATCAGAGACCTTCGGGAGCAAAAAACTGGTAAGCAAAGCACGTGGCCAAGATGTAGCCGTACATAAGGCTGGTGGGCGTAATCGCGAGGTTTGGGATAATCCGATCTTGTGGCGAGAAGTTCGCACTTGGGCCTACGGTAAAAAGGTGCTTGTCGTTAAATTTGCCTATTTAGTTATTTTCGCTTTTTGCACCTTGGCAATCCTACAGATGGCGCAGAGTGTTACGCACAGCACGCGATCGAATATGCCAGCCCTGGCGACGCCGATGGCACCCCTGTTGGTCGTCAGTATGGTGCTTATAAATGCCCTTTCGGTTACTTCAATCACAGGCGAACGAGATGGTAAATCACTTGATTTGTTATTGACGACAGACCTCTCGCCAAAGGAATTGATCTTTGGCAAGCTGGGCGGAGCATTTTGGAATGCTCGTGAAATGGTCTTACTGCCATTGGCTCTTTGTGGCTACATGGCATGGATCGGGCTGCTAACCCCATGGCTTTTGTTGTTGATGGTGGTGGGGCTTGTCGTTTTTGATCTGTTTTCTGCTGTCTTAGGCTTGCATGCAGGTATGGTTTACGTCAGCAGCCGAAAAGCGATTGGTGTGAGCGTCGGGACACTGTTGTTCCTATTCCTTGGCGTGACGACATGCATGCAGATGATGCGAGCCTTGAGCGATTCGTTTGAGAATCAACTCGCTTCGTTCCTGGGCTTTATCATCGGTGGCGGCATTGCGATGTTCGTTGCCTTGGCGTGGCGGAATCCATCGACAGCAATGGGATTGGCATCGTTTGCTGCCCCGCTGGCAACTTTTTTGGCGATTACCAGCTTTTTGATCGGTGATTACAGCCTGACCGCCCTTTGGACTGTGCTAACCTTTGGTTTTGCCACGGCAGCGATGCTCGTGCCAGCTCTTTCGGAATTTGATGTCGCGACCGGCGCTTCGCCAACGAAAGAATAGTCACATACCCTATTCCGAGCGTTCGCTTTATGATGGGTGCTTATCCGAGAGACGGTCACAAAAATAGCGACTAAAGCGATTTTTTTAGCACCCACCTAAGTTGAACCGACGTTTTTCACCAATACTTTGCCACTATGCTGCTTGAAATAATCGCCGATTACTGGCTTGAGCTAAGCGCTATGTTGGCGTTGATGCTCGGTTCAGGTTTTTTTTCATGCAGCGAAGCAGCCTTCTTTTCGCTTACAAGAAATCAGCGTGCTGCGATGGGAAAAGGGACCACAGCCGAGCGGTATGCGGTTGCACTCCTATCGCATCCTGAGAGATTGTTGACTTCGATTCTGTTCTGGAATTTGTTGATCAACATGACTTATTTTGCCCTCGCCTCGATTATTACGATGCGATTGCAAAAAAGTGAAATTGGCGAGGGTTGGATTCCGAAAGGTTTTGGTTTCGGCGCGTTGCTTGTAATGATCTTGACAAGCGAGCTTTTGCCTAAGAACCTCGGTGTGCTGAATCCCCGAGGGTTATCAACCTTCGTTGCGCTACCACTTTCGGCGGCAACGAATTTGGTCGGAAAAATCTTGCCGTTGCTTATGCAAATTGGTAACGCTACTGCCCGATTGATTGTTCCTACAACAAAGCCTGAGTCAGCGCTTGCTTTGGAAGATCTAGAGCGTGCTGTCGAGTTGGGTAGCAGTGAAACGCACGACGACCAACTATTGCTTTTTCAAGAACGACAGATTCTACAACGCGTCGTAGACTTGACGAGTGCCAAAGTTGCCGAGATTATGCGTCCTCGTCGTCGTTGCACCGTGATCACTCCACCAGGTGCGATTAGCGATCTCGGCGAAGGGGTCGAGGGGGAGTATTTACTTTTTACTGAGCGAGATTCAGACGAGATTTCGCTCGCTATGCCAACCAACCAACTGGCCTTAGCTCCACCTAAACAATTAGTCCGTCAAGCAGAACCGGTCGTTTATGTGCCTTGGTGTGCAAGTGCCTCAGAGACACTTAGCCAACTTCGCAAAGAGGGCCACCGCGTTGCCGTGGTGCTCAATGAATTAGGCGAAACGATTGGCATCGTTACACTCGAAAGATTGTTGGACACCATTTTGCGGGATACGACGGCAGAAGACCCTATTGATCCCCATGCCGTAAGAATAAGACTCACCAAAGGTGCATGGGAAGCAACTGGAGCAACGCCACTAAGGAAAATTGCCAAACGAATTAACCAACCAATTTCTCCGAAAGATTCCTCAAGAGAACCAACAAAGACGGCGCTCGATTTGGCGCTCGATTCAATGCGCAGTGTGACGGTCAGTGGCTTGATGCTCGAGATGCTCGAACGCCCTCCCTGCTTGGGTGATCGCATCGAGCTAGGTGGATGGGTATGGACTGTTATCGAAGGAGCAGACGAAATCCTCGAGCCGGGGCGTGACGACATGCCGATCGTCGTTCGCATTATCGCTGACCTCGATTTCGACGAACGAGAAGGGAGAACAAAATGATTCTCTCGATCGTTGTGTTTTTTGTTGGGCTTGTCTTGAGCGCTTTCTTTAGCGGTTCGGAGACAGGCTTCTATCGGGTTCCCCGTCTGCGTTTGGTAATTGACGGAGTGGCGGGTGATCGGATTTCGCAGGCGATGCTTTGGGCCTCGAATAACCCCGCTATTTTTGTTGCAACAGCTCTTGTAGGTAACAACGTAGCGAATTATCTGACCTCGTTAGCGGTCGTGCGGATTGCAGGACAATTGTTCCCGACTGGCGGCCTTACGGCTGAGTTGTTATTAACATTAGCCATTACGCCTGTGGTATTCATCATTGGCGAATTGATGCCAAAGAAAGCGTTTCTCGATGCGCCTTATCGACTCCTTAGGCTTTGTACTCCGCTACTAGGGTTTTTTGGAGTTCTGTTTGCACCAATTAGTTGCATGCTTTGGCTGGCTAGTCGTCTGCTAAGTTGGATGGCCGGAACGTCGATCGAACCACTCCGAATGATTCTTCGTCGCAATGAACTTGAGGGTATGTTTGAAGAGGGGCAGGCAGTTGGGATTCTTTCACCGGCCCAGCGTGATTTGGCCCAAGCGACTTTCACCCTAGGTGGTCGTTCGGTCCGAAATTACATGATTCCCCTCGCTCGACAAGTTCACTTAACCGCCAAGAGCGATCGCGAAGCGGTACTTCGGCTAGCGCGTCGCAGTAAACAAGATGCTTTGCCAATTAAGCCGGAAAGTCAAAAAGAAAGTTCAGTAAGAATCCTACGGGCATCACGATGTTTGACGCATGATACCAAAGAGCCTTTGCCTTACGAAATGATCCCTTCCTATCCTGCGACAGCGCATTTTTTGAAGGTAATTACCGAACTCGAATCAAATGCCCAGCCTCTGGCCGCGTTGCTTGGGGCTTCGGGGCAAGTCATAGGTTATGTCCGCCTCGAGCGATTGCAGATGGCGTTACTCGACGGGAAATGATTCTTACAAAGTACTGTTCAGCTAATCGCAATTGAATAAAACCAATCGCCATGCATCGCGATCGTAAGAATATCAAATTTTGCTGTAACCGAGCGATTTGACGACTTCGAGCATCTCTTCGTAGTTGATAAACCGGCGACGGTTCGATGCCTTGTAACTGTCGATTGCATTGGCAAGCTCAGCCGCATCGTTCGATAGATTAGAATAGCTATTGCTGAATTGACGACGCTCACGCGCTGGTAAGCCCCCAGCAGACTCTTGGCGGCGATCGACAAAACTATCCGAACTGGTTTCCACTTCAGCAGATTGTAAAAGTGCGTTTGACATGAGTTGTTTCAACTTTCAGGGCCAATGGGAAAGATGCCAGTTACTGTGCTGAGCAGCAGCAAGTTAGGTCAAAAACAGTGTAGGAAGTCCTATCACAGACATTTGATCTACCTAGTAAACCTAGCTCATAAATCACACGATGAGAGGTTTTTCAACCGAAGTACCGCTTTTAACGGTTTTGCAGGCTGACACCCTAATTTGCTGGGCAGTCGTTATCGCAGATTACTTATGTCACTTGCTGCAAGCCGCGTCATAAGCTGTTGAGCTGGCAAATGGTTTGCATCGGCAGCCAAGGCACGCTCCGCACCCATCCTAGC
>CAYGQU010000245.1:0-454 GCA_964352045.1 uncultured Planctomycetaceae bacterium | reverse complement strand
GGTGACCACATGCCGCTTCCGCTTCGGCTAAACGATAGTAAAAATCGGCACCGCCGTTACCTCGGTTAGCAGCCAAACGAAGGTTTTCAGCCGCCGCTTGCGGTCGGTTGATTGCCAGATAAGTTTCACCCGCTAGGGCAAGCGCTTCGACTGGAGCCTCGCCGGGGGGATGGCAGTCGAGCAGATGATGAAGCGTCGTCAAACAGCGCTGATGATCTTCGCGAGCACGGTAGAGCATGGCTACGTCGATCAACAGCTCGGTATCATTGGGGGCATAGCGAAGCGATTGCTGCATATCGGCAAGCGCTTGGTCGGTGTTGCCAAGACGAAGTTGTGAACGCCCTCTTAGGGCCCACGCCTCGGGACTTCGACCCGCTAGGCCAATCGCGGTGTGCGCCCATTGCGTCGCGGTTTCGGCATCCCCTTCGGCGAGCCGCATTTCGCCAGCACGAAT
>CAYGQU010000244.1:2975-5173 GCA_964352045.1 uncultured Planctomycetaceae bacterium | reverse complement strand
TCTTATCCTATCCGACACGTATAGAGGAACCAATCATTGGTTTTCTGCAGGATCTTGTTCAGTAGCGAAAACCGACAGAGGTGATTTGCAAAACCGGCTTAAACCGGTTAATCGGCTCATCAAATCGGAGAATTACCCTTGAGCACTGCATCGTCAGTCAGGCTGGCAACAAAATCGGCAACGCCACGGGGTAGCGATTCTTGCTCAATAACGCTTTGGAAAACCCTTGGCAAACGCTCGGGGGTGGTCAAGCAACGTCGATATAAGCCTTCGAGTGCTTCGGTGGCGATCGCCCGATGCTCGAGTACGAGCGGATGCCGATAGACTTTGGTAAAAAGGAAGCGTTCAAACTCAAGTTTTAATTCCCCCAATTCAACTGAAGGAATGGCTAACGTCGGAGCTTGGCGAACTTGTTCGACACTTGATAATTGTAATGATTCAATCCCTGTGCGAATCTGCGTAAGCAAGTCACCGACCCGTCGGTCGATTAGTTCATGAATCGTTGCACGGCGAAGATCGGCGTCCGACAAGGCGGCGTAGCGTCTTCGCATTCGGTGGGTTGATTCGCGCCAAAGCGTTATTGAATCCAATTCGGCAAGATCAATTAGCCCCGCTTCGAGGGCATCGTCCGCATCATGGGCATCGTAGGCAATGCTGTCGGCGGCATCGACGACTTGTGTTTCTAAGAGCCGGCCATCTTGCTTATGTTCGGGAGTTGATTCTGCTCCTAAGCGAGGAGACTTTTTACTGCGTGCTTGCTGTCCATCGAGCACCTCAAAAGTTAAGTTCAGCCCAATCCGATCAGGATACCGCTCTTCGAGTCGTTCAAAAATACGAAGTGCTTGTCGATTGTGATTGAATCCCCCCTCGAGTTTGAGAAGTTGATCAAGCACCGCTTCGCCAGCATGGCCAAAAGGAGGATGCCCAACATCGTGCCCAAGCGCGAGTGCCTCGACCAAGTCTTCATTCAATCGCAATGATCGGCCAAGGGTGCGAGCGATGGATGCGACTTCCAAGGTATGCGTGAGTCGTGTGCGGTGATAATCGCTTGAAGTTTGGTTTTTCCCCAATTCTAGGGTGAAGACTTGCGTCTTGCGGCTGAGTCGACGAAACGCGCTGCAATGGGTTATCCGATCGCGATCACGCTGATAGGGTGAACGATACGGATGATCTTCTTCGGCTACCTGGCGCCCTTGTGAAGCAATAGCCTGCATGGCGTACGGTGCGAGCAGCAACGCTTCCCGTTCGGCATAGCTTTGTGTCGACATCCGTGCTTTTATTCCGTTGGCTGGCTAAGTTGATTAACCGATTTGCAAAATGTCCCAAGCTTCTTCCAATGCCTGAGGCAAAACCCGAATACCTGAAGTCACAGGCATGAAGTTATGATCCCCAGGCCAGCGTGGGACCAAATGCCAGTGCAAATGGCCTGGCACTCCCGCCCCGGCAACCGAGCCAAGGTTCAATCCAATATTAAATCCTTGGGCGGTTAATCGGGTTGTAAGCAACTCGGTAAAGCGAGTTAGTTGTTTTTGCAAAGCAAGGTGCTCTTTGTCGGTCAGATCGGCTAACGAGGCAACGTGCCGAGCTGGACTGACGAGCAGGTGAGCATTGCTATAGGGATAGCGGTTTAGAACCGAGACAGTGAGGTCATCTTGTTGCAAGCGAAACAAGATTCGGTCCATTTCGGGCTCCCTGTCGATCGCCGCAGCACGGCAAAGAAAGCAATCGTTTTTTGCTTCGGGAAGCCAAGAGCTTGGCTCGGGAGGCGTCTCAACGGCATCGGACTTCTTGATGTATCCTAGCCGCCAAGGGGCCCATAATCTTTCTTCATCCACGATGTTTTCCTGTGGGTAAATTATTCGATTGCAGCGGCGGCTTTGCTCATCTTGAGCGACTTGATCATAGAACGAAATTCATCAGCAGCTGGTGAAACGACTTCATTCGGACCGATGAGCTTGAAGAAATAGTTGCCAACCTTGCCTGTTTCAATAATGGCTCCTACCAATCGGTACTCATTGCGTGGTGTTTTAGGACCAAACGGACCTCGCATTGATTCCATGTAAGTGCCTCCTAATTCCACGACAGTGACTGGCATCCCTTCCACCTCGATTTTTTCCGTCTTGGTTGTCGAGCGGTCGGCTCCCCCTTCGTTTCCTTGAAATTGTCCAACCCAGCGCGCTATGTTGGCTTCGACTGAG
>CAYGQU010000244.1:2219-2965 GCA_964352045.1 uncultured Planctomycetaceae bacterium | reverse complement strand
CTTCAAATTGCTTCCTTCGGGCGGGGTGATCGACAACTCTTGCTCAATCAATCGGTTGGCAGGCTTCACGGTTTCCCAATCTTCGGGAGCATCTAGCAATAGCGCTCCTCCAGCCAATTGCATCGGTTTGGCTATCGCAAGGGAGGCAATCGGCGCCAATCCAAAGCAAATCAAACCCAACAGAAATCTTTTGCTCAGCTCATTCCAAGCCATGTCTCTACAGTAGGATGGATTCGTCATTCTTGTGACTTCCTCGAAGTTTTTAGCGATGTAAAAGATTTTTCAACTAAGGCTATTTTACTGGTTACTTTAAGGCGATCCATATTAGTAGACCAATCAGTGTCAAAGTCACGACACCTAATACAGCAATAATGAATCGCTGTCGCTTGACCGCTCGTTGTCGGCGAAGAGTGTATTCGTTAACAGGTGCAGACCGAGACACGTCGCTTGTTTGATTTGATCGCGTTGACTGAGGTTGAGTTGATTGAGGTTGAGTTGATTGAGAAAGGGCCGACATGCCTAACGGAGGAGGCGTTTCGGATGGCATTCTAGGTGGTAGCGGGGCAGGCAGATCGGCTTCCGCTTCGTCGGCCCGACGCCACTCGCTCCAGCCAGTGCGCCACACTAGCCAATCAGCTGGGACCCGTCCTTGGGCGATCCACTGGGCAAAGAGGGTTGGAACGGTTGGCCCGAATTGTTCCCCCTCGGGGTTCGCTAATCGCCACTCGACCGCCTCCGGAACTGCA
>CAYGQU010000244.1:0-2209 GCA_964352045.1 uncultured Planctomycetaceae bacterium | reverse complement strand
TACTTTGATCCTGCTCGGCGACATTCTTCTTGATCGTGAACTCAGTTCCGCACTTGGGGCAAATCCCCTGTTTACCAGCCAATTCAGGCTTTATGTTCAGGACATGCCCTTGCGGGCAAACGCAGCGAAGTCCCATAGCAATACGAGAAGTGAGTTGGTGTTGTGGAGTTGTAAAGGGTTTCTGAGCCAGGAACTGGATGGCAAGCAGCTCGTGAGTTAGTTCAAGGTCTACCTAGTTATAGTGGAAATGAGGGTTATCCCTGGTGAAGTTCGTACAAAACCAACCAAATTAGGCAAGATCGCTGGCCTGATCGGTACCTCTTTTCTAAACTGCAAGTTATCCCACTCGGCGCCCAGTGGGAACAGGTGACGTATAATCGTATACTGAAACCCAAGCAATAAGCCACTTTTCTCCTTCTTATGCTGACTGCTGCACAGGATTCTCAACAACCAAGTTAACTGTTATTCAGACAGTACCTATCAGATAGTTTTGCCTACGAAATGGTTTTGTAAGTTATGAGCCAACCCCCCAAGTTATCCCAGCCACATTCGGACCAAGAATTGAACGAGCAACGAGCAGACAATCTTCGTGCGGTTGGTCAACCTGAGGGACAATTCGATGAAGAAGCTCCGATCGAAATCGCCATGGTCGGTGACTTAACCGATAGTGAAGCGGAACTGACCGATCGATTGCTAGGCATTCCAACAGGCGAAGAGTGTACGATTTATTTTGATTCGCCCGGAGGGAGTCCTTACTGTGCGATGTCGCTGATGTCGTTAATCAAGCTCCGACGCTTGAAGGCGACAGGAATTGTAACAGGCGAATGCTCGTCGGCTACACTTTGGCCCTTTGCCGCTTGTGAGCGACGCATCGTGACACCTTACAGCGTTTTGTTATTCCATCCTATGCGATGGCAAAGTGAAGAGAATGTTGGTCTTTCGGAAGCAGCCGAATGGGCACGCCACTTTGGTCAACTTGAACAAGACATGGACCACCTATTGGCTCGCATGTTTGATGTCGATGCCGCTTTAATGGATAAGTGGATCACACCAGGTCGCTACGTTGGTGGTCGAGAAGTGGCCGAAGCGGGTATTGCGGAACTCGTTGAATTCGATGATCTATCGAATCTTTTTTCATCGCAAGAATCCAACCCTGAAGCGATGATCGACAATGCCGGAGCTCGCCAAAAAAACCGACGCCCCGCTGCACGACGAGCCAATTAAGCGAATTAGTGATTCCAGCGGTGACCTATAGCTTAGGCGGTAATCATTGGATGCCAAACTGCTAGCAACTTGCACGATACGGCACGACAAGCTTTAGGCTTGGTGCTAAGCTTAGAAGCTATTGACTCGGCTCATCCTATTCAGCCAGCACGAGGCTTGGCATGTTGCATTACGTGATTCCATCGAATCAATCGAATTTCCCTCCTGGGGTATTCGTTCTACTGTTGTTGTGTTCTACGCTGTTGGTCGGATGTAGCCGACAAGAGAGCTTTGAATCGAAGATTCTCCGTTGTGCTGAATTGCCAGCAGCATTCGCCTCAGAAAATCCTGAGCTCGTGCAACTTGTTCAGGCTCTTAAAGCAACTGGCGGTATGCCAAGCGATTTGGAACGGAACCAGGCCGAGCAAGTGACCAATGCAGCGCGGTTGCTTCCCCATTGCGTATCAAACTCTGAGCGAATTCATCTAACCGAGCGACTCCCCTGGCTCGTTAGTCGCGAGAGTTATGAGTTTGACCCGTCAAATCTTCTCGAAGCCGCCAAAATCATTGAGAAGAAATCGGGCATGATGAATCGTTTGTCGGATGCTTCGGATCAACCCTACTGTGTTTTTCAAGTTGGACACACCTATGGTTTTTTTGGGTCCATGGAGTATCTCGATGAGACGCAATTAGCCGTGCGTCTTTTATTAACGCGAGGCTACGATGCCGCTCGTGGTGGAGAAACACAAAGAAGCCTAAGAGATATCGAACGTTCGTTTCGTTGGACTCATTGGCTAAGCCGAGTCAAGAAGCCAGAATCGCGAGTTCTAGCCGCGACGCTTAGATCGGAAGTTTTTGATGTTCTCTCGAACTTACTCAACGACGGAATTTTTCGTCGACAAGAAGCAGAGCTTCTTTATGGCATGTTGCTCGATAACCTTACCGATTGGCCAAACGATCGTCGTATGCTCGAAGGAGACCGTGCTGCCACGGCACACGCTTACGA
>CAYGQU010000243.1:0-5202 GCA_964352045.1 uncultured Planctomycetaceae bacterium | reverse complement strand
CCGGTGGGCGAGCTGACATTGTTATTGATTGTATCACGCCAAACCGTGTAGTCGGCGGCATCGACCATGCCGTCCCCATTGTAATCTCCCTGGCTTGCACCGAGCGAAAGGTTGGTTGTAATGAGGGTCGTTATCGTCACGGCGCTAGTAAGGTCACCAACCATGCCGGAGGTACCGAGCGACTCGAGCAAGATTGCGGAGGGGGCGATAACCGAAGTGGCAAAACCAGGATCCATGCCCGACGAAAAAGTACCACTTGCCACACTAAAACCAGTGGCCCACAGCGGGTCGTTCGTCCCCCATGGCAAGTTTTGCGTGCCGCTTAAGCTACTCAGCACCGGACCAATGGAATTGGTTCCGCCAGGCGAGCCAGGAGAATTGGGGGCCCCGTTCGTGAGTGTCCCCACGCCGTAAAAAACCCCTTGTTCTGAAGCAGTTCCGGGAAGTACCTGTTGCGTTACATACAGGTTTCGGCCAGTCGATCCAGGATCGTTGATAAGGGTCGAAAAGCCTGCGCCATCGGTGCCGTTGACCGTACCACTTGGCAGCTCAAACTGGACTGCCGAATTGATTTCGGAAAGGTTCACGCTGAGAGCAAAAACGCCCTGCTCGTCTGACTTGGCAAAGAGCTGCCACGTCCCCCCATTACTAGAAATACCGCCCGAGTAATCAACGTCTAATCGAAGATCGACTTGTGCCGCTGGGAGCGACGATCCGACCAAGACAATGGCAATCGGGGCAATGGCAATCAGGGCGATACCGGTAGCCTGAATCGAACCCGATCCAAACGGTCGATATTTTGCTAACAGGCTAGCTAAAAAGAGGCTAACTAGGTGGCGAGCGTTATCACTTAGGGATGCCATGGAAGTGCTTCTTCTGAAAGGTGCTTCTATCGACTGTGTTCCGATTACCGACCGTGTTCCGACTTATCGCCCGTGTTCCGATTACCGACTGCGATGTGGACTTATTTTTTATTGTGCAGTTTACTGTGTTGCAGGCTTACTGTGTTGCAGGCTTATCTGTGTTGCAGGCTTACTGTGTAGTGAGCTTATCCGCGATCCGTTGCCCAAATGCCAACCTCTTACTTTTGGGGGATACGCCCTACTACCCAGCCTACCCGGAATTGCTAATCTCGCAACGATCGGGAGGCTAATTGAAGGGGCGATTTGTGCCGAATGCAGCGATGCTGCGGCCAGCCTGATTGGTTTGGTCCTAAGAATCTAGTCAAAACGTGGGCCGACTGGCTTGAGGTCTCCTGTTAGGTGTAACAAATTTGCTCCCTAGAGGGGTTCGCTACAAATGCCTGGGCTTATTGCGAGCCTGATCGGATTCATTTCGCTAGCCAGCACAAGGGGAACTTTAGGTCGCCTAATTTCGTCTCATTGCTGAAGAAATGTCAAATTCACTTTGACATGAGCCCCCAGGAATGGATATTCCTATAGTTGTTGGTTGAGTGATGCCAAGTTGGTAGTCAGTTTGAGTGCGTATGACTGACATCAACTTAAAAAATGAGATTCGCCTAGCCAACAATTAAGCAATGATTTTAGTCACCCCGTATGGAGGCCCCATTGCTCAGGTTGTCGAGCGTCCTACTTCCGAACCTGTCGTCTGCATCCAGGCGGCCTTTTCGTTAGGGCACGAGTGCGACCAACCGTTGCAACTTATCTGCTGTGATCTGCTAACCGATTCGAGTTGATTCGACTGGTCTGTAATTATCGTCCGATAATGGGCCTTCTGAGCTTAAAACCCTCGGAAACAAGAGTCGTTCACCGGCCAAGAACCAAGGCTTTGGCGCAGAAAAAGTCAGACCGATAAGCCACAACGGCTGCTCGCCTCGGGCGTTACCAGCCCCAAGCTTTTGCTTAGCACCTCATCCGACTTGTCGAGGATTGCTTTGCAAGGTGAACCCAATTTTTTGATCGAGCCCGTCGCATGGTTAGCCATTCGACGGGCTTTTTCTTTAGCCAGCGGTTGCCCATGACACAATAGGTCTTTGGACTTCGCAGCACGCCTCGGTTCGCTATGATGGGTTAGTCCGTTTCCCTGTGCATAGCGCCCCTTAGTATGTCTTCGCTCACCACCTTCGTCTTTACTGATCTGGTCGGCTCGGTCGATCTGAAGCGGCAGATGCCTGGCAACACGGCTGAACAGCGCGACAAGGCTTACGTCGAGTTGGTCCTGTCGCCGCATCGTGAGTTGATTGAAGAGGCCCTTGTCGAACATGGGGGCCGCGTTGTTTCGACCGCAGGTGATGGGCATTTCCTAGCATTCCACGACACGGTACGCGCTGCCCAGTGGGCGATTCGCGTTCAGCAACAACATGTCGAGAAGCCGATCGGGGCTGACTCAGCCGAAAAGATCAACCCAACCGATAAAACCGAGTTAAGCGAAGCAAAACGAAAGGACCAACAGCAGAGCGAGAACCTAACTGAGAAGCAGGTCACTGTCCGCATCGGCTTGCACGTTGGTGCTCCGCAGGTCGATCCCGCTGATCCCAACAACTTCATTGGCAGAGCGGTTGACTACGCCGCTCGGCTTGCCGACCACGCTAATGCAGGGCAAATCCTGGCCTCACGGTCGGTTGCATCGCTGCTCGAAGATGCTGGGCTCGATGGCGTTCAACTCCACGCCCATGGACGGACCTCACTACGCGGCATCGGCGAAGTTGAGCTCCATGAAGTAATCTACCATGGCCGTAAACCGGTCGATCCACGCAAGCCACGCGAAAACCAGTCGAAGCGTGAATGGACCGTTCTGCCAGCCACGATGGGGCTCACCGAGTACGTCGCCTCAGGTAGCTCCGGCTCGATCAACACAACTGCAGGCAGCACTGTTGCCTCGGCCTTGGCACCACTAACGCGGCTTGGAAACTACGAATTGTTGGAACCTATTGGTTCGGGGGGCATGGGAAACGTCTATAAAGCCCGGCACACGCTCTTCGATCGAATCAGGGCAGTAAAGGTCATCAAGCCCGATCTAGTCGCCAAAGGGGGCGATAGTGTCGTTCGTAGGTTCTACCAAGAAGTCAAAGCAACCGGCTCGCTCGAGCACCCCAACCTCGTCGTCGCCATCGACTCCTCAACGCCCGAGGATGAACATCACTACCTGGTGATGGAATACCTCGAAGGGGTCAGCGTCGATGAGATTATCGCCGCCGTCGGACCGCTACCAATCACCGACGCCTGCGAGATCGTCCGCCAAGTAGCACTTGGTTTGGATCATCTTTATCGAGGCGGCTTGGTGCATCGCGACGTGAAGCCCTCGAACCTGATGCTCACGCTCGTCGATCGGCAAGAAGACCTTTCAGCCCCCCCAACCATAACGACCAAACGGGGCAAACAGGCAGTGGCAAAACTGCTCGACCTTGGCCTTGCCCTCCTCACCGAGAACGACCAAGGGCGTGTCACCCGGTTCGACCAAGGAGGCATGGGAACCGGCTACTATATGTCGCCCGAACAGTGGCGGACCACGTCGGTAGATATTCGGGCCGACATCTATAGCCTCGGCTGCACGCTGCATCATTTGCTGAGTGGCCATCCGCCGTTTATCGACTCCGACCTTCGTCCCGAGAAGGCACACGAGCGGGAACCAATTCCACCCATCATCCGGGCCGATCCGGTACCGCCGGCCGTGATGGCCTTGATTCGCAAGATGATGTCCAAAGACCCTGCCGATCGGCCTCAAGAACCAATCGAGGTGGCGCGTGCGCTGGCCCCCTATGCTGAACGGCATAAGCTCGAAGCGCTGCTTGCCGACCACCTGGCAGGCATCCACATGCGTCGTCATCCGGCCCACGAAACACGGCTCGCACTGCAAGGGCCCCTCGATACACACATTAAGAACTACAAAACCTGGACCGCAAGCGGGCACATCTCTAAGGGCTCGACCCTCTCGCCCAAGTCGCGTTGGATGGCCACCCTATCGGCTCTCGTATTGGCTCTTATCGCGACCAGCGTTTTGGCTTGGCTTGCAATTGGTCAACGAGAACGGATCCTCGATAGTCATCGCAAGAACCTGGAATCCACAGCAAAGAATGTGGCAACAAGTGTTGCCCAGCAAATTGATCGGCGATTGAGCACCCTAAAGGATCTAAGCGAAGATGCTCAACTTGTTTCGGGTTTGGAAGCAATCTATGCAAACGGTAACCCAAAAGATCGTTTGTTGTGGCGTCCCCTCGAGGATTGGCTCGTCGCGACTAAGTCCGAAAGGGACATGAACTTTGATTCGGACAGTTACTTTTTAACGACGAACCAAGGAATACAGATCGCCCGAGCGCCGAAAAACCCAAAGAATTTGGGTCGATCGTTTGCCTATCGAGATTACTTCCACGGCCTCGAGCACGATCTCGAGGAAAACCTCTCAGAAATCCCTCCACCCATAACGGGCCCCCATCAATCTGCCGTTTATCGAAGTAGCAGTGACCCAACGAAGCTGAAAGTCGCGTTCACCGTGCCGATCTACAACGCTGCCTACGACCAAGTGCTTGGCGTGCTCGGCATGTCGGTCGAGCTTGGTCATTTCACTGCGTTGATCAATGCTGACAAGGACCTAAGCCAAAATCCGGTGGAGATCATCATGGTCGATACGCGTCCTGATTATCTAGGCGGAACTTATGGCATCGACGAACCAAAACAAGGGCTCATCCTTTACCATCGAGAACTGCAGAAGACAGAAAACACCTACCGCGTCAGCGCGCCGATTTTAGAATCGCTTCTGTCAAAACCACGCATGGGGCGCAATCCAATGCTAGGCGAATACACTGATCAGTTTAGCAGAAATCGAAGCCAGTATTGGGGCGCCTATGCACCGATCAACATCGAACGACCTGGTGAAAAACTAGCCACGAAGTGGTACATCATTGCACAAGAGATTAAGCCTTAGCTTACTGACCCACCCCCAATAGTGGAACCATTTATTAAGTTATAACAAGCTTTTCACTTTGTGGAGGCGTAGCCGGAACGAAGTGAAAAGATTGCTTGGTTTCTGACGTTGGAGGCCGATAGCCGAGTGAGCTATGCGGCCTAATAGTCTAGTAGCGTAGGTGGTTCTGACGCCCAACCGAGGTTGTCTTAGATGGAACCCTAACGGCGGCAGGTTCACCTACCTTGAACGGCAACGTCACCATTTTGTTTGTACCCGAACAACCAGTGGGTTACGCTAACGCTGCACCCACCCTTGTATGCTTAATCTTTAGCAAGTGAC
>CAYGQU010000242.1:0-5218 GCA_964352045.1 uncultured Planctomycetaceae bacterium | reverse complement strand
GCCTACAACGACGCCGCCGTTGAGGGAACTTACGAGTGGACGAGCGGCTCCGCATCAACTTACACCAGTTGGGCCCCCGGTGAGCCGAATAACTTCTTGGGCGACGAGGACTACGCTGTTATGTGGCACCCTTCATCTGGCGTTGGCGATGGTCTATGGACTGACGTGCCGAATACGAACATGATTACCCGTCCGGGCGGAACCTCGGCCGGCATCTACGGCGTTGTCGAGGTCCCGGTTCCAGAGCCTACAAGCGTCATTTTGATAGGGCTAGCCATCGTAGGCATGGCAATTAGGCACCGGTACTAAAGCATTTGATTCTAACGCGACAAAACGACGAGCTCGGCTACTCGAACATGGGTGGCGGGGCTCTTTTTTTGCTCTGGGTATATAGAAGCGGCCGCAATGCAAAAGGGCGTCGCACTGGGCTGTCTTGGCGAACCAAGCCTGCACCGGCCAAAGTGGCCGATGCAATTTCGACTAATTGCTTCGACACGTCAGCTTCATCGTCTTGGGCAGGTTTGGCAGATGCCCGTTTGAAGCGTCGGCGTGGACGGCCGATGCAGTTTCGGCAATTTGCTATCCTGCGTCGGCTTCATCCTCCGACGCACTTTAGGATTCCCCGCTGTGGAGGGGGAAAGCTCCTGCCTGCGTTATCGGCTAACTCCCCTCGGCGTTTCACTCCGACGCGTTGTTGCGACGCACAAAGTAGGTTGGCACATTACGCCAATTGCATGAAAAAGACCACCAGGACTAATCCTGGCGGCCTTATAAGAGATTCTCAAATCGACTCGTTGTTAACCAACTCGCCGTGTGCGAATCAATGTAATCAGCAGGGAGCCCATAAGCATCAGAGCGGAAGGCTCTGGGATTGTTTCGAATGGACAATCCCCTGGTAAACAGTTAGGTACCACATCAAATTTACCACTATCTTTGATAGGCGAAGCATGGAGCAAGAAGTTGGATTTACTTGGATCATTACCACCGAAGTCGGCACCGAAGAAGCTCGAACTTGTCAACAGGTTTGGCAGATCCGCAGGAACAAAGTTCCCGGAGATTTGAATTTCCCACGATTGATGGAATGGCCAGTCGGCAAAAGCCGGATCGACCGTATCGTAAATATCCTCTCCACCAACCTGCTTGAGTGTAGGCGAGTTGGAGATATTAGCGCCAGCAGAGTTGTCGGCGTCACCCCAAAGGTTGAGTTGCCCTGTTTGGTTTGGAAAGTTGTTCATGATGTAATCTAGCGATGTCGCTGCACCAATGACCGCACCACCACCGTCCTTGCTCAACTCATGACCGACGCAGGTACCGGCATCACTGCATGGTTGTAGATCAGCATTCTTGCCGCTGGGATTACCGTTTCCACGTTGGCTCAGCTTTACCTCGACGTCTGAGCCGTCCCACTTGAACTTGATCTTCTCGCTACCCGTATTCTGATTCATGGCGATGATGCCGTTCAAGACATCATTCGAGCTTTCGCTGTAGTCATCATGAGTCCCGTCGCCCCAGGTCATATCCTTCAGGTTCAGCGGCATTTCGAAGTAGAGGAATAGGTCGTTGGCACCACCTGTTTGCCCGTCTGAATTCGATCCAATACCGACCTTAAGTTCGGTTTGGCCTGCAGGTGTTCCATTGTCGAGAATCAATGGGAAAGAATACTGATGCGAATAAGCATCGTCTGCCGGATTGTAAATTCCATCCAGCGTAAATGTTGCAGCGAATGCGGAATCTAAGGTGTTGGTGCATTGGAACAGCCCAATAAATAACACTAAACTTATTTTGTAAATCATTAGCGAACTCTCTTACGGGATAATATCAGTAGCGTCCCACAGGCTTACCTGCCTGCATGCCAGCTTAAAAATTCAAGGGACGTATCTTGCGCCCAGATTGCCCAAGTCTAATTAGCAATAGGCAACAAGGGGAGTATTTCTGCTCGATTTCCTGTGTTTTCAGGAAAAATAGGGTTCTTTGAAGTCAGCTATTCTAGCGACAAGCCGCGTAGAAACGGTGTATCGCTAATCTGCGTCGGCTTCATCCTCCGACGCAGTTTAGGAGCTTCTGAGCGGCACCCCGCAATACCGTAATAAATCACTGCTTGTTGTTACATTGAATCTGGCAGAGGTAACTCAGTTATTAAAAGAGGTCGAGCTGCGATTTGGCTTCGATTGGGATTTCTTCCCTCTTAGGTGTTAGGGAATGAGCTGGTGGCGTTGGTTTTGATTTTGCTTCAAACGTGGTGCCAAGGATTAAATCAGCGGCTTTTTGTGCCTGGCCTGCGGCAGTAATAAAGAGCTTCTTATCTTGTCTAAGCGATCTACTCCAACCCTTAATATAAGCAGCGGCGTTGTCGATCGTAGCAGGGCCTATGCCTGCTATGGCACATAAATAAGCGGATGCCATTTCGGCGACCAGCTCTTCTTTGTTGTAGCTATCGCTCCCCTTCGGAGCCCCTTTTTCTTCAATGCCACGCTTGAGACGTTTCTTATGGCCTGTGCTGTGAGCACATTCATGGAAAACGGTTGCGTAGTATTGCTCGGGCGTAATGAAGTGCTCAGGGGGGGCGATTTCGATCACGTCCCGTTCAGGGTAATAGGTGCCACGGTTGCCCTGGTGGTTAATCTCAGGGCCTCCGGCATACCCTTGGAGGATCGCTTCGGCTTTGGCGATCGGTTCAAAAGAGGTCTTAATAGCGGCCATTTCAGGCGTGACGATATCGTCGATCTGGTCGAGGTTAAAAACGAAGATTGATGCCCCCACCACAAACCAACCTAAATGGCGGCCTGCCAGAAAGTAGTCATCCGCCGTCTCTTTGCTCTGGCGAATCACCCACCAAGCGATTAGACCTAAAAGGGCAAAATATCCAGCAACAACGATCCAATCGAGGCTTTCCATAAAATTTAAGACCAAAGATAAGAGACAGGTAAAATAGTTAGAACTTACGCAAGGTTGGTGTGAACCGCTTCTATGTCTAACATCCGTGCGAAGTCAGTAAATTATTCGAT
The DNA here is from genome assembly GCA_964352045.1 of uncultured Planctomycetaceae bacterium. Lineage (GTDB taxonomy): Bacteria > Planctomycetota > Planctomycetia > Pirellulales > Lacipirellulaceae > CAYGQU01. The sequence goes on along the minus strand of CAYGQU010000242.1, from coordinate 2,213 downwards.
TGTAAATGCCCTGGTAAAAGTCGGATGGTGTAAACCGCCCGCTTCAATCCTAGCGGCTGCTGAAGTTGGGCGATTAGAGTCTTGGTGTAGGCTGGCCATTTACGATTCTCAGGTTCAAACGCACAATTGCATAGGTACAAGAGAATACGATTACGATAGTTATTAGAAAGCCATCAATGCGACTGCCCTGTGAACCCCCAGTTGTTCCGAATTTGTTCCGAGTCGCTTTTTAGAGACGAAAAAAGGACTCACGTCGAATCGACGTAAGTCCTTATGGTTTCAGTAGTACCGGAGGAGGGACTTGAACCCTCACGGGATTACTCCCACTGGATTTTGAATCCAGCGCGTCTGCCGATTCCGCCACTCCGGCACGGAAACTAATGTTGCAATAGGCCATTAGTTCGACAAGCATCTTAGCCTACGAAAAATCTTCTCTAAGTCAACTGGGGATAGCTGAAAACACTAGCTGGTAAGTAATAGTCTTAAAGAGATAGGCCGTCTTGCTTTAAGAATATGATTCTTCAAAAGCCAAGTGTATTGAAATCTTCAATCTCAGGATGAGGATAAGCCGACTGGGTAGGAATGGCGTTGCCTGGGCGATTGACCAAAGCGGTTTGCAATCCCGCTTCTTGTGCGGCATCGAGTTCTTCGGTTACATCGCTGAGAAATAGAATTTTATTGGCACTGTGACCCCAGTCGGTGACGATCTTTCGATAACTGTCTGCTTCGCGCTTCGGGCCCGTGGTCGTATCATAATGCCCGGTGAGGAAATGTGTTAAATCACCCGATTCGCTGTGTCCGAAGAAAAGCTTTTGGGCATGAATGCTTCCCGAGGAGTAGATGCGAAGCTCTTTGCTTGCTTCTTTCCATCTTGTGAAAGCGGGAGCAACGTCTTCATAGACATGAGCCTTGAGCGATCCGTTTCGGAAACCGGAATCCCAGATCAAACCTTGCAGCTGCTTGAGGCCTATTGCTTTGATATCGTTATCCATAAGTCGCATGACTTCGTCGTGAAGCACTTGCTTGGCATCATCCGCTTCGGCAGTCCATTTGGCAAACGAGATGGCACCTGCATCAAGGGCTATCTGTTCCTTAACGGTAAGGAGAGATTCGTTATTCCATTCAGTACTTAAAAATTTATCGAGTTCTTGTTTCGCGAAGGGAAACATCACGTCATAAACATAGGCAACAGCAGAAGTTGTTCCTTCAACGTCGAGTAAAATACCGTGGATGGTCGCGTCGAGTCCAGGCAAATCGTAAGCCGTTAAATTTTGTTTTGCCGATTCCATTAGAGCTTAACCGGTCCTTCCAGGTCACTTGCCTTATCCGTTGGCAAGTAGTTTGGACCCCAGCAAACGGGGGGGTGATTACTGTGCAAACCTTCGGGCAGGTATTCGGGCGTCCAGCCGGACTTGTCTTGAAACAGCCGGATGCAACGAATGGTTTTGTCGTCACAAAGGTGAAACCAATGTTTTGTACCCATCGGAACGTTAATTAAGTCACCGGCGCCGACTTGAATAGCAAAAACCGGATCAGGTCCTTCTGGGTTGATCCAGAAGACCCCTTTACCTTGGACGGTAAATCGAACTTCGTCTTCACTGTGAGTGTGTTCTTTGTCAAAACGAGCGAGCATCTCTTCAAGGCCTGGCGTATCGGGTGTAACATTAATAACATCGGCCGTTACGAAGGCACCCGCTTGCTTGAGCCGTTCGATCTCAGGTTTATAGGCTTCTAAGATTTCTTCATTGGTCGCATCTTTTCCAATGCGTCCTTCAACTTCCCAGCTTTCATGCCATATGCCATAGGGACGCAAGAATTCGCTAATGGTTTCAGCGTCGTTTAGTTCTTGCCCGGTAGCTGGTATAGATAGAGTGGCCATCGTAAGGATCACTTTTTTTGATGGGTGTAGTATTGAATACGTTATCGAATTAAATCGCTTTTAATGTCCTAATCGGCGCCCTTCGCACTCGAACAGGAACTCTAATGCTTCCAGGCTAGCCCTGGCCGCATCAAGGTCTTTGCCCCAAGTATACAGGCCATGCTTCTGAATGAGAAACGCATTCCGAAGGGGATTTGCCTTGTTGGTCAGGCGACTTCGAAGCTGTTCGCTCATTGCCTCTATGTCTTGCGTATTTGGGAAAATGTCGATTTTTATCGAAGCTTCGTGGGTTGAGATGCCGTCGAGGGCTTTGAGCATTTCATAGCCGGAGATT
>CAYGQU010000241.1:3870-5220 GCA_964352045.1 uncultured Planctomycetaceae bacterium | reverse complement strand
ACTGCACCAGCAACATTTGCGTCAGTTCCAGCAGACTGGGATTTGCCACCATCGTTGCTCAAGCGTCAAAGTGCGCGTGAGCTAGAACGAGCCGTTATGGAACTACGCCGTAGTGGTTTCAACGAAGCGGAAATCCGGGCACGCGAAAACGAGCTTAAGCAAAACAGTGCCGCTTCAACTGCTGACTCGCTCAAGGAACATTTCATTCTTGAACGCATTGCGGAGCAAGAAGAGATTGAAGCCGAAGAAGGCGATTACGATCGCGAAGTCTTCCTCATGTCGATGCAAAGTGGCGAATCACCACGTCGGGTCCGTGCCCAAATTGAAAAGCGGGGCTTGATGGATGTGCTTCGGAACCAAATCATCGAACGTAAGGTGATGGAAAAAGTGCAAGCCGAGGCGAAGTTTGTTGACAAGCCAGTCAAGGCTAACAAGCAAGATATTGAAGGAATCCCTTTTGCTGCTGGCGGGATGCCCGAAGCAATTCACGAGATCAAAGAGTCCGTGGATTCAACCGAAGAATCAGCCGCGGAAGAAGCTTAGTCGACGGTTGGATTGAGTCAATTACTCGATCTCAACTACCTAATTAGATTGTCAGTGCTTTATAACAGAAGGCACAGGCTGAAAAATAAACGCTTATGAGGTCCCTGTACAATCGGTACCCTATTGGCGACATCGCTACAAGAAGGAGCTTCACGATGAACGGTTTCCCAGGCTTTGAGGGGTCAACGAACAACGGTTTGTTTCACCCTGCGAATCAGGCTCATACAGTTAATCAGAGCAATTCAGTAAATCAGGGCCATTGGGCCAACCAGATGAGCGCGCTGGATATCCAAGCAGCTAGTAACTACCAACGCCAGCGTCAAATGACACTCGGTGATTTGTTGCTTGAAAATCGAGTGATCTTCCTACAAGGTGAAATCTACGACGGCAACGCCAATGAATTGGTGATGAAGCTCCTTTATCTCCAAAGCGAGAATCGTCGTAAGGACATTCACTTTTACATCAATTCGCCCGGTGGGAGTGTCACCTCGACACTCGCTATCTACGACACCATGCAAATGATCACCTGCCCCGTTTCAACCTACTGTGTCGGCCTAGCCGCCAGTGGTGGGTCGGTACTCCTTGCTGGTGGCGAAAAGGGGAAACGCTTTGCCCTCAAACACTCGAAAGTAATGATCCATCAACCACACGGGGGTGTCGGTGGGCAAGTTTCGGATATTGAAATCCAAGCGAATGAAATTATCAAGACGCGTGAAACGCTCAACGAAATTCTTGCTGGACACACCGGCAAAACCAAGGATGAGATTCTCGCTGGCGCGTTCGGTGTCGGAGCCGAAGGTTGGGCCT
>CAYGQU010000241.1:0-3860 GCA_964352045.1 uncultured Planctomycetaceae bacterium | reverse complement strand
CTGCCGAAGAATCAAAAGAATTTGGCCTCGTAGATGATATTCTCACCTCATCTCCTGCCTCGGATGATGAGGATTAAGATCGCTCGATAAAATCGATCTAAGTGCTCCACGAATTCAAATTTTTTCTAGTTGGCTTCTACCTAACTAATTGGCTTCATCAATCAGCTGAACGGACTCATTACCATGCCTCTTATCCCTTACGTTATCGAAAAGAGCGGCCGCGAAGAGCGGGCGATGGACATCTACAGCCGGCTATTGGCTGACCGAATCGTTATTTTGGGTTCTGGCATCAACGACGAAGTAGCAAACAACATCGTTGCTCAGTTGCTCTTCTTGCAGTCGGATGACTCGAAAAGCGATATCCACCTCTATATTAATTCACCCGGGGGTAGCGTTACTGCTGGCATGGCAATTTACGACACCATGCAATTCGTAACGTGCGATGTCGCCACCTACTGTCTTGGCCAATGTGCTAGCATGGGCGCTGTCCTCTTGGCGGCCGGTACTGCTAACAAACGGCACGCCCTGCCGAATAGCCGAATCATGATTCACCAGCCTCTTGCCGGCATGCAAGGCACGGCAGAAGACATCCTTATTCATGCTACCGAGTACAAAAAAACCAAAAATAAGCTCAACGCCATTTTGGCAAAGCACTGTGGTGGCAAATCAGTAGAAGAACTCGAACGGGACACTGATCGTGACAACTTCATGTCCGCCGAAGAAGCACTCGAATACAAGCTCGTCGATAAAATCATCGACCATATGTAAAATCACAGCTGTTACTGAACCAGCTAATCGGGCCGACATTGACAGCCTGCTGTTGATTCTCTAATTACCGATGCCATGGGATTCCTTATGGCGAAATCGGTACGCAACGATGCTAGCACCGAAGCATTCAGCTTCGGCAAAGCCCCGTTGTGTCTGCTTGTTTGTCTAACGAGCTGTCTGTTTGGAATTGGCTGCAATAATGGCCGCCAACTTCAAGCTGACTTGTATCAGCGTGAACTACGACTGCAAGAAGACAAAATCTATCAACTGCAAGATTGCGTCGAAGAATATCAGTCGCTCATCCGCGGCTATCGCATGGAAGTGGCTGAGCTCAAATCGGCTGATAGGAATTCCTCGAAAGCTAGTTCATCATTGAAGTCAATCAACAAGAACTCAACCAGAATCGAACCATTGAACGGCTCGTCGAGTCGAGACTCGACTTCCTCAGATCTCGAATTTCGGTCTCCTGACGAACTCAATTCGATTCTTGATGAAGCACCCGAGTTTGAAGGGAATGCCCCTCGGTTCGATCCGAGCGTAGAATCTTTGCCAATGCCCGACGACGCAGCTGAGGAAGTGATCGATGAAGCCCCCCTTTTCATCCCACAATCTTATGATGATGAAATAGAATCACCGTTGGTCATTTTATCGGACAACCACATTGATGTGTCGGCAAGCTCTAAAAAACAACTCTCGACCGACAGCCCGCCTCTGCCGAACAAACTTTTGCAGCCGCTCAAATCGCTAGACAAAGGTTTAATCTTATCAGCACGCGAAGAAGTTGGCCTCGAGCTACGCAATGGATCGCCGGAATCGGAAGGCGGAGCAACACTTCTGGCCAAGCTGCATCTTTTTTCGGAATCCTTCGACTTAGCTAACTTTCAAGGCGAGCTATCTTTTATGCTAGCCGATCGGCAAACCTCAGGAACGCCCAATCGAATAGCCCGCTGGGATTTTTCCCCAAGAGAAGTTCAGCAAGCGTGGAAGCTTCAGCAAAACGGTAGCCAATCGGTTCAAACGCTGAGCCCTAGCAAAACAATTGAACTGCCCTTACTGCTACCGAAGCGATTACCGACCGATCGTACGCTCGAAATGTGGGTCCGGGTCGTTGAGCCATCGGGAAAAAAACGAATCACGAAGATCGAGGCTGATTTCCTCTCGAACCCGCTTCGGCTAATCAACGCCGAGCCCTTGGCTAAAACCGATGAAGCCCCTTTGGAATCGGTAACATCTAGCCAATGGCAACGTGCCCGGGCTGATCGCTTTGAGCCAGCCGATTCGGCCGTACAACATGTCACTTTTGAGTCGCCGATACTGCCAGCAGAAGATTGAATGGCTTTGGGTCTGGTTGATCTCTTTGGGTATTAGCGCTTGCCGCTTGCAGACGGTCTGATTGTTCAGACAGCAGGTCATGACGAGGCTCTCTAAAAAAGAAGCTCGCCGCATCGAAAAATTCGATGCGGCAAGCTGCCCCTGGACTTCTCATTTGCACTCCTTATTTAACCATAAGGGTTAAATACACTTTCGGCGAGCTAATCCTAGCCCCATCAAGGCAACCGTTCCCATCAAGGCCGTCGTTGGCTCGGGAACGCGAGTGATCGTGATTCGGGCTAAGGGCGTGGTCAAGCTCGGTGCCGTACCAATACCAATATTGCCGACTGGCGTCCCTGTACCCTCAAAGTTTGTTAAGCCTGGGTGCACTTGGATGGTTCCACCTTCGGTGGTTCCAACGCCACCGAGAGTCGAAAAAGCGGCACCAACAGTATTATTGACTTCGGTCCCCGCATCCCAGATGTCAGCACCGAACAAATCAATAGTGAGATCGCCATTGAAGTTGCCTGCTGAGTCAAATACCTCGTAAGCCATAGGATTCTCGTTGCCAATAAAGGCATCGTTTGAGGGGATGACCATCGAGGCAAAGCTAAAGTAGCGATAAGCCGAGGGATTCATTGTTGTTTGTATCACCGTAGCGACTTCACCCGTATCGATCAAAGGAGGCTGCGGCGCCATGGAGCCAAATCCGGCAGGGCCGGTTATAACGCCCTGCAAACGGCCGGGTGCAGAGAAATCCGACTGCAAACCACTAACGTCCCCTTCTTCAGCAATTGCTTCAATAGCTGAAGAGGCATTCCCTCCGATGTCGAATAAATCAAAATCACCGCTATGCAATCCATACCAAACGGGTGTTAAGAAGAAACCGGACGAGGGGCTAAGGTTCTCGACCGTGATTTTTAAATCTTGAGCAGCTGATGGTAGTTGAACACAACTTGCGATTAACAAAGCGATTGAAGTACTGAACAGGGCACGATAGGCGCGCAATGGTAGACTGATAAACATAATAAGAATTCCTTAAACCGGAGAAAGATGCCATCAATAGATGGCCTTAGAAGAAAAATAGTTGACGTTTTTTGATCATTAGCAACGAAGACAATGTAGCGATAAGAAATGTGTCTCGACTGAAATAAGTATCTATTGATACTTATTCGCCTAAGACAGGTTTAATTTTTGACTAGACAAAGCCATTAAGCGATGTCACAAAAGGTTAGTCGTACGAACCTGAAAAGCGCTACACGAAAAACGTGTCAGAAAAAGAAATAACTGGGACTTTCCAGTTATCAACAATAATTTACCGCTGATTTTCATTGCTTGCTAACAAAATCGCCGCCTCGATGCGGCTTCTTGCTTCTTTTGAAAGCTGCCATTTCGGATCGGTTAATTCGAAACGATCTCGTATTTCAATTGGCATCTGTGCAATTATTTGGTCAATAAGCTTCTGCTGCCGACAATAGCGACGACAAGGTCCGCATGAAATCCAATGCAAACGAGCTCCCCACCAATCAACGCTTGAAACCTTTTGCTCATGCTCATCTGAGAAGATCCGTGTCGCATCCCGACAACGGGCAGTCAACAAGAACCAAATTATCGAGAGGAATTTCGACAAATTCTATTTCGCTCCTTAACGACTTTCGTATCAATCTCCGAACCAATGAATTTCAAGGCAACGACGAATCAACAGCCGTGCACGAAGCAAACGAACCGATAAATAATTCTGCGACATTCCTTCACTTTCGCAAATAGTAGACTGTATCTAA
>CAYGQU010000240.1:0-5244 GCA_964352045.1 uncultured Planctomycetaceae bacterium | reverse complement strand
TGGAAATTCAGTTTCTCTTTCAAATGAAGTTGGCTCAGCGATAATTTTTTCAGTCGGTAATACATTTCGGCTAATATCTTTCGCAAGAATCACCGGCATCGTGCCGACTCCTTTAGCCCAACGATACGATTGATTCTTAAAGAAATAACCCGTGGTGCAGATCGTGGGGGTGGTGGTTGTCTTGCCAGAATTCAATTCGTCGTGCGATAGCTTCGGCTCCATGAGCGTGTAGATCGTAATCGGCCAGACGTCTCCACCAATCGGTTCGATCGTAATACGATAGAGTTGTGTGATGCCCAACTCATTTTCGGCAGGAGATACCTTCTCAATCCGCCGTGGTTTTCCAACCACTGTCACTAACTTTCCACGGTAAAAATTGGGCTCTGACACAAGCGTTGCGTAACCAACCGTTGCTTCGCTTTGTGATGCTTGTTGAACGTAAGAAGAGTGTTGTAAACTGGCGAGCATCGTAAACCATGCTTTTTGCTCGGCAGTACGAAAAGGTGTGTTGTCGCGAATCGTTGCAAGTAACTCTGGGTCGAAGGAACCATTCAGCGACTCGTCCGAAGCTATTGCTACTGATGACACCGATTCGGTTGATATCAACTCTGATGAGTTGGCCAGGGCTGCTAGCAGTGATGTATTTACTTTAAGTGGATTGCCTCTCTTATTCGAACCATTCTTATCAAGATCGGATTCAGGATTGGCTTTCAGTATTCTACCAATCGCCTCATGCACTTCTGGCCGTTCGAGCCGAGCCCGCGCTGCCAGAACGAGAAATAAAGCTAAGAACATTAGCGGAAGACGAAGCCGTGACTTCCAGGGAAGGAGCTTAGGCATTGTGCTGTAGGCAGGCACTGTGCTGTCGGCTGATTTCCTGCGGCGATTCGTCTTGGATCCCTGCCAAAGGCTTGGCGAATCGTCAGATTGTGAGAACCGGAGCATTCGGTTCCCCCGGGGTGAAGGAAATTGACGGGATAGTTGATTAGCTCTAATTGTAAGCTATCAGGGTACTTAGGTCCATTCTGTACGTTTCAAATCTCGATTTCCTAGCAAGTCACGACCTGCTGATGAAATAACAGCGACTTGCGAGGCGAATCTTTTATCAGCCATGGTTGGAACGCCCCTGGCGATAAGGAGTTAAGTCGTCTGGTAGAGGAAAGAGAAAAGTGGAGTGAGGGGAGAGGAAGTGTCTCAAGCTGTCGGCAAGTCGAGAGTTCATTCACCACCGTTTGGGCTGATTCAATTGACCAGCAATTCACTCAGAATGGCTTGTCGATAACGAACAAGCTGGCAGCTTGAGATGCACTTTTTCATTTTGGTAGGCGATTAAACCACTTTTTTTGATAGACAAGAGTTTTTGAAACATCGGTGAATGGTGAAATTGGTTCCAACAGCTGGCAGCGCCGCGGGCCATGACGCTAAAAAGCATAGGAAAAGAGTCACACGAGTACCTGGCTTAGATTGTCAAGCTTTTTTTGGTTAGGATAGAGAGGTGTTCGTTGGGTAAAAAGAATATTTTGGATTACCAGCGAGCAACATCGATAAAAGAACAACGTAGCTCATTGAGGAGCATGGCGTGGCATTAACCAAGTCCGACTTTCAAGCCATTGTTGATCAACATGGTCCGGTGTTGTACCGACTCGCTTACCGATTGGTTGGCGATGCCCACGATGCGGAAGAAGTGGTGCAGGAGACGTTACGCAGTGCTTGGACGAGTCGTGAACGATTTGATTCGACTCGAGGCGAACGAGCTTGGCTAGCGGCCATCCTAAGACGCCGAGCGGTCGATCGTTGGCGACGCGTAGGACGCACTCCCGCGTTTGCATCGAGCGATCATGTCCTTGATGCGACGACCGATGACCTTGATCCGTTTGAAAAAGAATACACCGATGAAATGCAGTTGGCACTCGGACGATTGCCTGACGAAATGCGCGAAGCACTTTTACTGGTAATCGTCGGAGAACTAACCCATAAAGAAGCTGCCGAGGTTTTGGAAACACCTTTAGGAACGGTTCTGTCGCGAGTGAGCCGAGGTAGAGAGAAGCTTCGGCTTAATTTGATTGAGATCGATTCAGCAAAACAACCGACAACTTAGTAAGAGAAGAAGACAAACCTTGATGGCTAACGATAAGTCAGCCCCGATACGCTCAGCTATAAGATTTAGGAACAATACTTAGAAGCAGGCAAACGTGAAGTAAGCAGCGGAACCAATAGAAAGCTCTTTAGGGCCGCTTCCAATGCTTAGATGCACATAAGGAATGATCCTAAACTTGTTGAAAATGGATTACCCGTCCCTTGTGGCCAAATTCCTATTTTCAATAACAACCCCGAAATTGATTCGATATGTCCAGTGACCCTTTCTCCTCGGTAAGCCCTTCCGATAGTGGTGTCCTTGATGGCCACGCGCCGATGGTCCCCCAGCATGTGAGTGGCTCGCCATCACGGCCAACCGAACGTCGCCCTAACGAAGAACTTCCTCCTGCCCCCATGCCTAAGCCAATCGATGCCAACGCGCCCGAAGAGTCGCTAAGGAACGTGCCGTTACCCGTCGGCTTCTTAAATCGCATGCGACGATTTGTCGATGAACTTTGATGCCATGGTTGTGCTATGCTTCTGTTAGTGGCCAGTAAGAATGGCCCTGGTTTAACCAACCGTTTTGTCAAACTGTGCCGTTTGACGGAACTAGCTAAGTTAAATCTCGTTGCAACAACGGCACGTTAGACAATGATGAGTAGCCGGATGTGGCAGGATCGGGCAGAATAAGTTGGAGCATTGTGCTATTGCGATGAGATGACTACTAGGATTCCTATCTAGGATTCATCGAAGCAACTCTTCGATTTACTGATCTTCAACCGGCAGAGACGAAGCAAACCGCGAATGAATTGGCTGCAGCGTATTGTTGATATCGGCCCCAAGTTACTAGCCCAGCGGTGTAGACTCTGCCGGCTTCTCCGCATGCTTGTTATCGGAACGTCTTTTATTTTTGCCAGCGACGTTTGGGCAGGCGTTCAGGAAGATCGCCAATTCTATCAAATGCTTCGCGAAGCAGGACACGATCAGCTTGCAAGTGATTTTCTGGATCGTTCGGCATCCGACCCACTCATCTCACATGAGTTTCGCGACGCGGCAATTTTTGAAAGATTAACGCTTGGTATTGCCCAAGCTCGCAACGAGAGAAATTCACAAGCAAGGCAAGCAGCGCTTGAGTCATTGGAATCGCAACTCGATGAACTCGCACAGGATGAATTTGCTAAGGGGGATGTAAATGATGAGCATTCGGTAATGCTGTCACAAGCCATGGGCGATTTGGCTACCGCCATGGCTGATGATGCACGACGTCTAGCGGTAGCAAGCCAATCGATTTCAAATGAAAAACAACAACGGACTGCTATCGAATTGGCAAGGCATTCTCTCTTGCAAGCGGAACAACGCCTCACCGATGCGGCTAAACGGTTTGAACAAGAGCACAGTAAATTGAGAGGTGTTCAGCCCCAGAGTACCGAGGGAAAATTACGGCTCGATTTGCTTGGTCGATTGGCCCAAACACGTTTAATGTCGGCACGATTGCAACACGAACGGGCGATGACTTACGCTACTAATTCCAAGGAGTACAAAGAGCTTAATCAAGCCGCTGCCAAGCTACTGGGTGAGCTCTATGAAAAGTACAACAAGTGGATGGTCGGCCTATACGCCCATCTTTACGAGGGGAAAAGCTATCGTGCACTCGGTGAAATAGGCATGGCAGCAGGTTGTTTCGAAGCCCTGATCGCCCAGCCGACCGCGACGGACGAATTGCGAGCGTTAGCAACGCATGCCCAGGCTGAATTGGCGGCTCTGTGGGTCGATGCGGGCGAGCCGGCAAAAGCACTTGAAGGTCCTCGTAAATGGCTCAATGGCCTCGCCTCAAGCCAGCTCGATGGCAGTGAGGTCGCCATGCTTCGCTATCAGCTTGGACGTGCTCAACTAAAAATCGCTATGTCACTTCCGGCCGACTCGCGAGATCGTCGCAACGCCTTGCGTGATGCCAACGATTGGATTTCGGACTCGGCTAAAACTTCTAGCGAAGTCCAACACGCAGCACGACTTGCATGGAATCAAGTTGGCGAGTTACTTGGCGTCGATCAAACCAAACCAGAGACCTTCGACCAAGCTTATGAAGCGGGCAAAAGAGCCATTGATGCGATTGCCTCGGCCCGCGCAACCCTTTCTGTATCGGAAGGCATCGGCGCCGATGCTCGACAAGAGTTACAAGATCAGGTCCTTACCAACCGTGAGTCGGCAGAACGAGCTTTCAAGGTTGCTATCTCTTTGGCTGATACAAAAACCGACTCGGCACAACTGAACGAATCGCGTTACTTACTGGCTTGGCTGACTTATGAGGGGGGAGACTACCCACGAGCTGCGAAGATGGCAAATTATTTGGTCAGCAAAGCGCCCCAAGATCCTGCAGCTGAGAAAGGTGCGTTACTTGGACTTGCAACGCTCGAACGATTATCACTAGCCGGCGAACCCGAGGCAGAAGAACAGCTCAAGCAACTTGCTCAGAAGAGCATTAAGTTGTGGCCAGGGAGCGAGGTCGCTGATACCGCGATTGGCGTGTTGCTAAACAACGCCTTGCGACGTCAAGCATTTGACGATGCTGAAAACTTGCTAGCGAGTTTGGACAAGGTTGATCGAGCACCCTACGCTCTAAGTTACGCGACTTCGCTATGGGAGCAACTGCTCGCCAATCCTAAAGCGTCAGATGCTGATCGAAAGTCGGCAATCAATTCGTTGCGTCAATCTTTCGATACGTTTCGCATATTAGGTAAGGTGACACCCCAAGCTGTAACCGCAGTACTTTACTTGGCCAAAGCTGAGCTAGAAGCGGGTCGCTATGAGCAGGCGGTCCAACTTTTGCTGGACGAAAATTATGGCCCAATAACGAAACTTGCGACGCAAGAACCACCAGCCGACACCGTTCGGTTTGCTGTTTACGCGGCCCAGACTGGTATCTTGGCTTACGTTATTAGTGGGAACGAGGAACTATCGAGGGCGATTCAATGGTATGCCTTGGCAATCGAAAAAGAGGAGCCAAGTAAAGCCAACCGCGGACGACTTGCCCTAGCAGTTGAGTTGATGAAAAAATTTGACGAACCGTTGCCAGCTAAAACCGATCCAGCGGTTCAATCAAGAGCCATCGAGGTGGTTTCGCAATTGATTGGTAAAGTGAGCCAAAACACCGAGTCCAGTGACTGGAAC
>CAYGQU010000239.1:0-5246 GCA_964352045.1 uncultured Planctomycetaceae bacterium | reverse complement strand
CCGGCGTAGATCACCGGGCGGTCGTCACGGACCTGGGCGCCGCCGGTCGGCACCTGTCGGTCGAACTTGAACAGCATGGCGTAAAGCTACGCGCCGTTGCCTTCGGAGCAGGCGACTGGGAACAGGAACTAAAAGAAGCCAAAGGCCCACTGTCGATTGCCTTTCGCCCAGTAATCAACACCTTCCGTGGTTACAGTTCGGTGGAGATGCACCTCGAAGATTGGAAACCGACCGAGGATTAGTCCACCAGACTATAAGGGGAACAACGGATGCCAAATATCAACTTCGAAGGTAACTCAATCGAGTGTTCTGAAGGGGAGAATCTAAGGCGTGTTCTTCTCGACGCCAAGCAGAAACTCTACAACGGCCCCATGGGCATCATCCATTGCCGAGGCTTCGGCACTTGCGGCACCTGTGCCGTGCAGATTGAAGGCAACGTTTCGGAGCCGACGGCCGTCGAAAAATGGCGGCTCAGTTTTCCACCTCATAGTGATGGCATTGAGAAAGGCTTACGGCTTGCATGCCAATGCCGCATCAAAGGGGATCTTGTCGTCAAGAAGCTGGATGGTTGGTGGGGGCAGAAGTCGTAGGGTAAGTGGTTCTGTCGGCGAAGGTATTGTCTCTGCATTCTTATGATGTTACCGCCGAAAGGTTCACCTACCTTTGCGGTTCGCCATGCGTGAGAATCGGTCGCTACGATTGATGCGTTTGATTGAGGTACATATAAGAGCATGCTACCCTACAAGAAAGGCCGGTCGAGAACGACCGGCCTTTCATGTTAGCTAACTATCTTTGCAATTCTTTGCCACTACCGGCCAACGAACTCGGGCTCGACCAATTCGGGTAAGACACCCGCTTCGTGACCCATCTTGAGGAACAAGCGAACCGCTTCGCGACCTTTTTCACCGAAGTCGCGTGTCCAGTCGTTGACGTACATGCCAACGAACTTGTCCGCCTTGGCATTATCGAGGTCGCGGCCGTATTGCAAGGCGTAGTCGAGCGCCGGCTGACGGTTATCAAGCCCGTACACGATGCTTTCGGTTAACAATTTTTCGACTTCTTTTATCGTGTCATCACCCAAGTCTTTTCGGATTGCGTTCGCCCCCAGTGGCAGGGGTAAGCCATCGGTAATCTCATACCACCACTCGCCGAGATCGACAATCATCTTGAGACCCTGGTCACCATAAGTAAGTTGGCCTTCGTGAATCAACAACCCAACGTCAACCGGTTCGCCTTTATACTCACCAGCAGCAACGGCGGGGATGATTTCGTCGAACGGCACGAGGACCTGTCCGAAGTCTTGGCCGAGGAAGAGGCGGTAGGCGAGCGTGGCGCTCGTGAGCTTGCCCGGAATTGCGACTCGTTTGCCTTTGAGCTCTTCGATCGAGCACGCTTCTTTCGCAACGATCATGGGGCCATAGTTGTCGCCCATGCTCGCGCCGCTGTTGCAAAGCATGTACTTGTCTTGCAAGTGAGCGTAAGCATGGATGCTAACTGCGGTTAATTCCAATTCGCCAGTGAAGGCGCGTTGGTTGAGCGTTTCGATATCAACCAATTCGTGCGTGAATTCGAAATTGCCTGTTTCGAGCTTGTCCTTTGCCAAGGCATAGAACATGAAGGCATCGTCGGGGTCAGGGCTATGGCCTACGCGAATGAGTTGCTTGGTCAGAGTCACGGCTGCTTTAAGGGGGCTGAATGATCTTTGAGGGTCATTTGCGAAGCCCATCGGGGGCACGCTATTTCCTTGATCATAAAGCAGAAAGCTGCTTAGGCAAACCACCCTTAAACGTTTTTGATCGCCGTAGGCCGAAGAATCAGGAGCCTTATGAATCAAGCTTCGAGCGATAAGCCACTTTGCGAAGGGGTCTTCCCCATGTGCGGTGTGGGAGCAATTGCCCTCTTTGACGCAGTCGATTTATCGGCCGAACCGTCCGCTTGCTCCTTGAGCACCTTCTCGCAGGCCAGCCTCCAAGTCTGTTGCTCGAACTCAAGGATCTGAATCGCCTCGGCCATCATCTTAAAATCGGACTTGGCATAGACACTCGTCAAACGAGCGTAAACGAACTGATAGAGTTGAACTAGCTTCTGGTTAACTTCCGATTCGCCTTTCTTCACGCCGGCAAGCAACTCGGCAACAATCTTCATTGTTTTACGCAGCAATGGCAGAGCGGCTGCTTCGTCTTCACGCAACAACGCCTTTTCCGCCTCACGACCAAATCGTAGCGCACCATCGATCAGCATCAAGTGAAGCTGTGGGGCAGAAGCAGTCTGAACTCTGGCTTCTAAGTATTCGCGTTGTCCAGGGTTTGGCATGGGGAACCTCTCGGGCAATGTCGGGAGTTAACGGTTGGATAGGCTTAAAAAGTAGGTAAGTTGTATTTTGGATTTAGTTGTTATTGTTATTTCTTGAATTTGCGATCGTAATAGGCTGAATATTACCAATCGCGGTCTGATTCGCTTGCAACTGGGCGATTGTTTGTTCTAAGAAATAAAACTCTAGCAACATCGATTCCCGTTCGGCTTCTAAACGAGCTGTCATCGATTCGATGGTGCTGGCATTATCTTCGACTTTTTGTGATAAGGACTCGGTACGTCGATCGAGCAATGAGTTGTCTTCACCGGCTAATCTCGAAATGGCCGAATCGAACCGAGCAGCTACGCCGTAAGTTTCATCAAGAAACAGTTGTTCGAGGTCGTTTGGGTTATCAGTGAATGCTTCACGCAGATCACTCTTATTAAGCGACAACGTGCCATCCGTATTAACGCTAATGCCAATCGAGCCGAGCGAAGTAAAACTACCTCCTACCGCAAAACTACCTGACGCAATCCGAGCAAGGTCGGTATCTACCTGTAGCGCAACGGTCGTTCCGAACAGCACTCCCGTTTCAAATGTCTCTTCATCAAAAGAGGTTGAATTCTTGAGGTTGGAGCGTACCGAGTTATACGAATCGACAAAATTCTGAACCGCGTCAATAACTTGGCTCGAATCTTCGCTCACCTCAACCGTGATGGGGGTAGTCGATGCTTTGCTGATTGTCAGATCAACACCACTGATCACATCCTCAAAAGTATTCGATTCAGAGAAGATCGTTATCCCCCCCGACCCGTCGGTTGATGATCCGTAAGCGATTGCCGCGTCGCGAGCGTCGCTCACTTCAGTGAACGAAAGGCCACCTAAAGCTGATCCAATCAGCAATTCATTAGCCGAACCAGGTTCATCTGCCGTAATCGCTAGCCGGTATCCACTGGCATCCTGAAAGACCGAAGCGGTCACGCCAGCCGAAAGTTCGTTGATTCGTTCAACCAAATCACCCAACGCACCGAGCTCGGCGTCTCCTGCATTAATGAGCCCCGCGCCACTTAGGGTTTGGGTATCGTTAATCGTGTCGGGTGCCGTCCCAGCGATTTTTAGATCCGAAGCGGTCGTATTCGAGCCGAGATCGCTGATTTGTAACTGGAAGTTGCCAGCACTTGCATCAGTAATTTCAAGACCGGTGCCATCACTGTTTAGCTCAGCCGTAACATCAAACCCTGCTGCTGTCGCTGCCGCGTTGATTTCGTCAATTACATCTTGCAGCGTGCTGGCATCGTTGAGTGTCACAGTAAAGCCACCGCGGGCATCACCGTTGGCAATAGCGTCAGAGTCCGCTTCAGGATCAATCGACGAAGGTTTTATATAGATCGTACCCAGGTCGATTCCTTCGCCATCGTTCAGGGTTGAAAGCTCCGTCTCGGTACCAGCTCCGTTGAGGTCGGATAAGTCAATCGAAAAGGACGTCGTTCCGTCGATTATTTGCTGTTCGCTTTCGTTGGTCGAACTAGAATTTCCGAGGATCCGTAGATCCGAAGCGGTCGTACCCCCGTTGCCATCTTCTTCGACTTTTAGGGTCCCCTCCCCTCCACCCGTGTCGGTCAGTAGCAGACCATCGCCGGTCGCATTCAACGAGGCAACTACATCTAGCCCCTCCAGCCCGTTGATCGTGTCAATCACATCGCCGAGCGTTTCGGCATCGGTTGAGGAATCGAGATTGATCAAGCGACGATTGCCATTGCTGTCGGTGATATAGATATCGCTGACATCAATCCCAGCCCCTCCGTTGAGGGTGCTAAGCTTCGTATTTTCATGTACTGTCGCAAGATTTAGCGAGCCGCTATCGGAAAGTGATCCACTGGTTCCGTCGATCAGCCCTAAATTGGTAGCAGTCTCTTTGCTGTCAGCGAAGTCAGCAATAGCAAAAATTCCATTGCCGGCTGTGTTGTCTTCGATCTGAATTCCATCGCCATTGCTGTTGATCGACGCCGTAACGTCAACAGCTGCTTCGTCATTAATAAGCGAAAGAATATCTTGCAGGGTTTCCGCTGTGGAAAAATCAATATCTGCCGTACCACCATCGGCATCCGTAACCGTAATCGTACCGAGATCAAAACCATTGCCTCCGTTAAGATCAGCAATGAGTGTATCTTGCAATCCACCGATTAGCCGATTACCCAAAAGCGTGGTGGTAGTCGTGGTTGTCGCAATGCCAAGATCTTCAGCCGTTGTACCGCTAGAGGTAATCTCTTCGATATCGTTGCCAAGTGCTGTCAGTTCGATCCGAGTCCCGTCGGAAGAAATTGCTGCGGTTAGTTTGCCTGCTAGATCATCATCGTTATTGATGAGATCAATAACATCACCGAGCGTCGATGCACCTGTCAAATCAACTCCAACCGCCGATTCGCCGGCAAAGGTAATCGACAAGTCATCAATCTCCGAAGCATCCGAGATCGAAACGCCTGCTCCTCGATTAAGGGTTGATAGTTGCGTACTGCTGCCAAGATACTGCACGTCAGCACCTGTCGAAACATCGCCATTGACCGAGAGGCTAGTAAGACCAAGGCTTGCAGCCGTGGTTCCGACGCCCACCTCTTGGACTCGTAAGGTGCCAGTACCACCCGAATCGTCAGTCAAGACAAAACTATCGCCGTCGGTTGAGGCGATGACATCAATGTCGGTCGAGGAGTTGATTTTTTTGATAACGTCGTCAACCGTTTGTGCCGAGCGAAGGTCAATAACGGCCGAGTTGCCACTCTTGTCGGTCAGCTTAATTTTTCCGGTATCGAAGCCTTCGCCACCATTGAGCGTACTGAGTTCGACTCCTTTACCAAGGTGTCCACCAAAGCGAATCGAGAGGTCACCCGTGCCGACGCTGCTCGACGGATCGAGGATCGGATCGGAAACCAACTGATGAGCAGATGAAGTCTGAAGT
>CAYGQU010000238.1:0-5246 GCA_964352045.1 uncultured Planctomycetaceae bacterium | reverse complement strand
CAGCAAACAATAGGGAATGAAATAAAAAACAGCGAAACGATGACTCGCTAAAGTCGTCCGTTTCGCTGTTTCGATTGTTTGTTTAATGATTCGGTTCAGAAGAACTAAGCAGCAGGAGGCGTGCCACCAGCCATTGCCTTCTTGATCAAGCCTACGATCAACGTTAGTAACGCTCCGCCACCAGCTGCCGCGCCCGCTTGGCCTCCGAGCCCGCCACCTCCATCTCCCAAGATGGTTTGCAGCACACCCAGTACCCCAGCTAATTGTGCACCACCTACGCCTCCGACGGCGCCGAGAATGGTTGCTAAAATCTTGCTGACTGGTAGGTTCTTAAGCAACGCGCCTACGATGTTTCCACCGGCGCCACCACCAATCAGTTGAATAAGAATAGGGATCAATGCACTCATAATTCATACGCCTTTGTAATAGGGAGTTAATCTTCGTCTTGTCGTAGGCTGGCGATTACCGAGTAATCTTCCAACGTCGTTGTATCACCGACAGTCTCTTTACCAGCAGCAATGTCTCGCAACAAACGCCGCATGATCTTACCACTTCTTGTCTTCGGTAGGGAAGCAGTAAAGCGAATGTCATCGGGTTGGGCTAGCGCGCCTATCTCCGTACGAACATGTTGCTTGAGTTCTGCCCGAAGTTCGTCGCTCGGCTCATCCTGTTTGAGCGTTACGAAGACCGCAACCGCTTCTCCTTTGAGTTCATGGGGACGTCCTACCGCTGCTGCCTCGGCAACCTTCGGATGCGATACGAGTGCGGATTCAATTTCAATTGTCGAAAGGCGATGTCCCGAGACGTTGAGCACGTCATCAATTCGGCCCATGATCCAATAGTAGCCATCCTTGTCGCACCGCGCGTTATCGCCCGCAAGGTACTTTCCCTTAACCTTCGACCAATAGACTTCTTCATACCGCTCGTTATCACCCCAGATGCCACGCAACATGCCGGGCCAAGGGTGAGCGATCGTCAGCATACCTCCTTGATCGGGGCCAACCTCTTCGCCATCTTCGCCGATGATTTTTGGAATTACGCCAGGAAGGGGTTTGGTACAGCTTCCAGGTTTTGTAGCGATTGCACCCGGCAGTGGCGACATCATAATGCCTCCCGTTTCGGTCTGCCACCAAGTATCGACAATTGGACAACGTTCATTACCGATCTTCTTGTGGTACCACATCCATGCTTCGGGATTGATCCCTTCGCCGACCGTACCCAAAACGCGTAAGCTCGACAGATCGTGCTTCTCGACATGCTCATCGCCCCATTTGATGAAGGCTCGAATCGCGGTCGGTGCTGTATAGAAGCTCGTTACTTTGTACTTCTCAACGATCTCCCAAAACCGATCTTCATGAGGATGATTAGGGGCGCCTTCGTACATAACGCAAGTCGCCCCCGCGCTGAGGGGTCCATAAGTAATGTAGCTATGTCCCGTGATCCAACCGCAGTCGGCCGTACACCAATAAACATCGTTGTCTTGGTAATCGAAGACCCATTCAAATGTTTTCTTCGCCCAAAGGTTGTAGCCCGCCGTGGTGTGCTTGATTCCTTTGGGTTTACCTGTCGAACCGCTGGTGTAAAGAATAAACAACGGGGCTTCGCTATCGAGTGGCGTTGCCGGACAATCGGTTGATGCTTCGCGCATCAGGTCATGCCACCAATGGTCTCGACCTGCTTCCCAATGAACCGCTTCGTTCACGCGATCGAGCACAATGCAGTGCTTGACGGTCGGGCTCTTTTTGAGCGCTTCATCGACTGTTTGCTTAAGTGGCAACGCCTTGCCGCGACGCCATCCGGCGTCGGCTGTAATAACAGCCACCGCCTCGGCGTCGTTGTTGCGTTCGGCAATCGCTTCGGCCGAGAAGCCGGCAAAGATCACCGAGTGAACCGCTCCGATGCGGGCACAAGCGAGCATGGCAATTACCAACTCGGGTGTCATTGGCATGTAAATCGAAACACGATCTCCTTCGACTACGCCGAGTGATTTTAAGGCGTTGGCAAATTTACAAACCTGTTTGTGCAAATCGGTATAGGTCAGTGAACACGTATCGCCCGGTTCTCCCTCCCACAAGATCGCGACTTTTTCACCACGCCCTGCGTCGATGTTTTTGTCCAAGCAATTGTAGGCGACATTGGTCTTACCACCAACAAACCATTCGGCATACGGTTCGTTCCAACGAAGCGTCTTGGTAAAGGGCTCGAACCAATGCAGCTCTTCACGACCACACGTTTCCCAGAAGGCGGTCGGATCGGCAGCGACTTCGTTCCAAAGCTTTTCATACGCTTCTAGCGAGGGGATGCGCGATTTCGAGCTAAACTCGGCCGAAGGAGGAAAGAGTCGATCCTCGTGCATTACCGTGTCAATGGAAGTCGAAGCAGCTTGTTCGGTCATCGTTGAAATCTCTAACAGATAAGGGTCAGTTAGAACGAGGCACCAGTAAGAGAGCCCAGTGTGAGGAACCCTACGAACAGAATCTCGTCAAAATCAAAACGGAAAAGAGGTCGTTATGACCACCTCCAAAGTGTAACGAAGCCAAGCCCAATCTGCAAAAGGCTTACCAATCAAGCAAAAAGAAGAGCCAATAACATGACGGATTGACAAGAATAATTTGATTTCAAGCTAAGGGTGCTCAAACCAAAGGGCCCCATTGTGCACTGGACCCATTGCAAAATAGATTTGGCGATAGGGAAACGATTCGCGATCGGGGCTGTGTGAATCTATCGGCCACTGACTGCTTTGGCGCCTAAAGCCATACCATCTTGACCGTTTGATCCCTACTATTCTCTAAGCGTCGTCATGTTGTAGACGATCAATAACGTAATGTGGCTTAGCCGCTTAGCTACTGCCGCTTATCTACTTACGATCCAGCTGCCAGAGTGGTTGGATGGAGGCAAGCAACTAATAGTTTTGTTAGCCGGTCGAAGTATGATGAAGATAAAAATCGCTGACTAGCTAACCGTTGGTGTAAGCATTATCTTACACAATGAAGGCAATTAGACTAATTGGTTGAATCTCTTCGAGCCTCTTACATGCCTAAGAAGAATCGTTTTTATAGGCATGTGGTCAATAAGAAATAATTGAAAGTCGAATCAACATTTGAATCATGTTCTTGCTCAGAAGGCATGTTTACTTGAGAGGAAAGAGAGTCGGTATCGTATGGCTAGTAAATCACTAACAGGTAACGAAGTTCTGGCAATCGATGCGGGAACGCAAGGTATCTCGGTAATCCTTTGGTGCCCTGATCGAAAGCTTACTCTCGGCGTTGGCGAAGCCCCCTACGAATATGATTACTGTCCTGGCTTGCCAGCTGGCCGCTTGGAACAAAAGGCAACCTATTGGTCGCAAGCCTTATCTTCTGCCATGAAGACATTGCGTAAAGATGTTTCACAACGTGGAAGTGGTGAAATCTCGACTGTTGCTGGGATTGGAGTTACGGGGCACATGCACTGTATGGTCCGACGGGATCAGGCAGGTGAGAAGCCTTTTGGTTGCGACATGTGGAACGACCCACGGGGCGTACCTGAAAGTGACGAGCTTTCGGCAATTTTTGGGGAACATCTCCCTAGCCGTTGGACCGCGTGTCACCTACTCGCCAGTATGCGAAACGATCCAAACGATTGGCAACAGGTGAATGGTGTTACCGTCACTTCCGGTTCGCTTGTTCATGACCTGACCGGAGAATGGGTGCTTGGACCTGGTGATGCATCGGGAATGTTTGGCAATTTAGATTCCAACGGTCAGATTGATCGTGGGAAGCTTCGACAGATAGACCAATTAGTAGGCAATGCTTTTCAGCCCCTTGAAGAATTAGTTCCCAAGATAGTTCCTGCGGGAAATATCGCTGGGTATCTTAACGAAGCTGGATCTCAATTGCTGGGTGGTTTGCCAATTGACATTCCTGTCGCTTCACCCGAGGGAGATCAACAATCGGTTCTTGTTGGTGCTGCGGTCGATGAACTGGAACTTGCCCTTTCAGCGGGTACCTCTTTCGCGGGTAATCTTGCCAGCTCAGTCACCATGAAGGCAACGAACGAAACGGTCAATGTATTACAAACGCCTGATTGTAAAACAATGCTGATGATTTGCGCTCGAAATGGCACGGTTGGATTCGCCAATTATGTTTCAGGCCTATGTAAATTATCGGGCGAATCTTTTCAAGCGATTGCTGACAAGCTTACGGACTTAGCTACGGAGGTGCCCAGCGATCTGCATCAAATCAATATGCTTCCCTTTTTTCAAGGAGAGAATGTTTGCGAACTACCAGATTCACGTGCTGCAATTAACAACGTGGGCCTTGAGCTACTCTCCAATCCAGGTGTGATGGCCAAGCTTCTGCTCGAGGGGCCTTGTATGATTATGCGTTACGGCATCGAACAACTCCGACCCCATATTGGTGATCTTCGTCAAGTCTTTTTGACTGGCGGATCTCTTAAGTCCAAGGGTGGTTACGCACCGCAATTATACGCCGACCTATTGGGAGTTCCTGTCGTTGGTCGCGTGGGCGATGAAGAGGGTACCGCCAAGGGGGCAGCGATTCTGGCAGCCTACATGGCACGATCACTTGCTTCAGGAAAATCAGAATCGCTAGCAAGCTTTGCAAAGTCGCAGGTAAGTAGTGAGCAACAAGTTTGGGAGCCAAGCTCTGATAAGCAGTCGCTTTACGATGACCGATACAAGTACTTTGAAGAACAAGTTAAATCAGCGCAGCAAGCTAACAGATAGCATTCGCTTACGATTATGGGCAGGGCTCGGAACAAAATTAGGCAACTATCTTCTGCCTATGAAGGGCCGCTTCTACCAAAAAGAAATGGGACTATCCCTCCATCCCCTGCATTAGAGCGGTTTTCGAGTTGAAGTATCCCTTCGCGAATTGATTTTTGTCTACCACAAGGAGCCCGAAGCAGGCGATGCAGTGCATCGACGATGTAGGAGGATGCTGTGCTAGGCTAAAATCAAAGTAATAAGGTATTTAGCAATGAGAAAATCGCTCTAGTCGCGGAGACGGAGGCGGCCTGCGAGACTCGCGGTTCCGTAAACTAGCATTGCGCCGGCTGTGGGTTCAGGAACTGATTGGCTGTTTGAAAAACTGGCTAAGTTAGAACTGCCGTAGTTATCACGCCATACTTCGTAGTCAGCGGCGTCGATTGTGCCATTGCCTGATCCATCGGCTGCCATGCCAACGCCCGTTTCACCCATTGCATCACGCCAAACCGAATAGTCGGCAGCATCGACGATTCCATCG
>CAYGQU010000237.1:1910-5252 GCA_964352045.1 uncultured Planctomycetaceae bacterium | reverse complement strand
TGGTTGAACACCCTTGTTCTTAAACGCTGAGCCCAAGAAGACCGGCGTGAAGGATCCATTGATGACAGCTTCGCGCGTGATGGTATGAATCACTTCATCTGTGATTTCTTCTTCACCAAGCATTTTTTCCATGAGTGAATCGTCGTACATCGAAAGCGCTTCAAGCATGTCATGGCGCGCGCTTTCGGCTTCGTCTTTCATGTCGGCAGGAATCTCTTCCACACGAACCACTTCGCCGTTGTCTCCATCGAAGAAGTAAGCCTTCATGGCGACTAAATCAACCACGCCTTGGAAGTTCTCTTCTTTACCAACAGGCAGTTGGTACAAGACGGCGTCGGCGCCGAGCTTTTCACGAACTTGCTTAACAACGCTTTCAGGGTTAGCACCTGTGCGGTCCATTTTATTGATGAACGCGAGACGTGGCACTTTGTAACGCTTCATCTGACGGTCAACGGTCATCGATTGCGACTGGACACCACCAACCGAACAGAGAACCAAAATCGCCCCGTCAAGAACGCGAAGCGAACGCTCGACTTCAACCGTAAAATCAACGTGACCCGGCGTGTCGATTAGATTGATGTCATATTTGTTCCACTGGAGCGAAGTCGCAGCGGAGGTGATCGTGATACCACGTTCTTTCTCGAGTTCCATGTGGTCCATGGTAGCGCCGTCACCACCTCCACGCACGTCTTCGATCTTGTGGATCCGGCCGCCGTAGAAAAGGATTCGCTCGCTCAGGGTGGTTTTACCCGAGTCGATGTGAGCTGAAATACCTATGTTGCGGACGTTCTTAAGGTTCATGGTCGGGTCCTTGGGCAGGGCCGTACCGTTCGCTACCTTTGCGCTGTTATTAAAGCGGGGAGTAGGTCGGCCGTGCAAACTAATCGGATACGGGGTGAGGAAATTCAGGGGCGAGTCAAGTCGTCTGATAGCGGCCAATGGCATCGCCTCGCGAGAGGGCGTCGCTATGTCGGTACTCGTCAACTCGGGACAAGCCTGTATCTTAACGTCCTAGCCAACTTGGAACAGGCCGTCTGAGCCTTAAATTTGGAGCGTTTTTTGGCTTGGTTTGAGATTCTTTCGGCTTCGGTGGCCCCGAGCCTGAGCAGAATCGGCTAGCTTAGAGGTAAGGAACGCCTCGATTTGCCGCTCAAATCACCAAATAATTTGTCACTACCCCTTATTTTCAAGTACTTTTAGCCCCATCCATACGATCGTGAATTTACCCGAGAAGAAGTTGCCGAAATCCGAGGGTCTTGATAGCAGCGAGCCCATGGCCTCGGAATCCCGAGCAACGGGCAGTAGTTTTTTTGGTGTGAAAAGCACTTGGGCTTATTTGCTACCTATGATCGTCTACATGGCACTTGGTAGTTTTGAGCCAAAACCACCGGAGGGGGATGAGCCAGGAGCACCCGGCTTGTTTGGGCTGGGCTACGAGCATTATCCCTATGTTTACGCGGTTAAACTGCTGCTGACGGTCGGCGTGCTAGCACTTTGTGCCCCCGCATGGCGTCAGTGGAAATTCCGAATTTCTCCGCTTGCGATAGGCGTTGGTGTCGTGGGGGCGGCCCTCTGGATTGGAATCTGTCGAATTCATCCCGAAGGGTATTTGCTTGATTTCATCGGAGAAGATAACCCATTGATGGGCATTTTTGGGTTGCTCGGATTTGGTCCGCGAGCCGCCTTCAATCCGTTCGAGCACTTCGGCCATACGCCCCTTTGCTATGGTTTTCTCGTCGTTCGCTTCATTGGTCTAGCGTTGGTTGTTCCCTTGTTTGAAGAACTGATGTTGCGAGGCTGGCTATTGCGAAACGTGGTGAGTCCGAGCTTTTGGAAAGTCGAATTTGGTCGGCTCACAACACAAGCCATCATCGTCGGCACCGCGTTTCCGATGCTGTATCACCCCGAGAAGGTCGCGTCGTTGGTTTGGTTCTCGCTGGTAACCTGGCTCATGATCCGAACCAAAAACTTTTGGGACTGTGTTGCAGCGCATGGTGTGACAAACTTACTGCTTGGCCTCTATGTCGTCTGGTTTGCTGCTTGGGAACTTTGGTAAGCCAAAAGCACATTGGCTCAAACACCTAGTGATTTTGCCGTGAGATGCCAAACCAGTTCGCCTGCCCCTGCTCGCAACTCTTCGATCGACTCTAACCGAATCGCAGCGATTGCCCCCTTTGCAAAACGGATGCGTGCTCTTGGTGCACCGATTAAATAGGCAACCATCCGTTCAACATCGGGGTTATGACCAACCCAACAGATATCTTCTCCCGCATGAGATTCACTCCACGCAATCATTGCCTTGATATCTGAGCCCGGAGCGAGGGCATCGTGTTGTTCGACCTTTGGACTAGCTAACGTTTGTTCCGAGATAATCCAAGCGGTTTCAACGCATCGAGTCAGCGGGCTTGTTGCAACGTGCTGTGGCGCAAAACCATGTTCGGCAAGTTTGGTAATCATCTCACGGTAACGAAACGCTCCTTCTGGTGTTAATTCGCGTAGCGCATCGTTGGGCCAATTAGGATCGCCATAATGACCAGCCCATGCATGCCTAGCAACGTAAAGTATCATGATATCCCCCGGATAATTAAAAAGCCGACGTGCTCTTTATGTTTTTTTACCCACGATAATCAGCATGGCAGTCTCGGCATGATTGCATTGCTTTTTTGTGAGCTGCTTGAGCAGCAGGTTGGTCTTCTTCGTCGGCAGCCACGACCAACTCGGTTGCCGCATCGCGAAGCGCTCGGGCGTATGCCTGATAATCTTCATCTTCGCCATCATAGGCTGTCGGCTGCAAAATGGCTTCGGCTAGCGCAGCGAGAACTTGCGATTCGTGCCGACCCGCCTCGGCATGACGACGCCAGGTGCGACGGTCAACGATCCAAACCGATAGTCGTTCTTCATCAGCCTGTTCCATGCGACGCATGATCGAGCCTCGGCTGGCAAAGCGGCTCCAATCCATTGGGACCATTTCGATCTTTAAGTTTGGCCTTCCTCCGCGAATCAATTGGGCCAACTCTTCGCTGCGTTCAAAGACCGATGCAAAAGAGGCATCGGTAGCTTCGACATCGCCTTCGACTGAGTCATCTCCAGTTGCAAATCGTTCACGAAGTTGTGCTGCTAAGTCTTGCCACCTTGGCACCCCATCATGCTCGGCATTAATTGCCATTAGGATCGAAATCATCCCCAGGGCATCATTGGCTTGCCGATAGACGCCCGACTTGAAACGAGCAGCCGAACTAATCGAATCGGTGAGAACTTTTGCTTGTCGCTTTATTTCTGATTCGAGAGTCTCTTCGTCAATCCAATCGGACCAACTCCCCTGCTTATCGCTTTCACTCAAAG
>CAYGQU010000237.1:0-1900 GCA_964352045.1 uncultured Planctomycetaceae bacterium | reverse complement strand
AAGTCTTATTAGCCGTTTGAGCTAAGGACTTGATTTGAATCAGATCAATCCAAATGGGGCGTTCGCCCACGAGTTCGGCAAAAGCGTCCTTAGGAAACAGCGCCTGTTCTTGCTCGGTGAATTGGGGCGGCGCAGCCCGTTGTGGGAACTTTCTTGGCTTAGCAGCGAAAAGGGAACCTGTGTGAATCGCTACCGTAAAAACCAAGAAGGTAGTTAAGTGAGCATGCAGGCTTCTTCGATCAATGAATCGCATCTTTTTTTCCAATAAGAATTGGGCCCTTTTTGCTTCGGGAGACTCGTGCGTAGGACCGCAAACATGTTAAACTGGCGGGCCCTTTCTAATCACCTTATCGTAACAGCATTAGTGATTAGAGAGAAGAATTTTCATCCGATTCATTTTTACAGTGTTCGATTTCTATGTCTAAAGCCTTGCTCGCCGAAGTTGCCCAAGCGGCTGCCAATAAAAAAATCAGTATTGGTGCTGTTGAAAACATCACTGCCTGGCTTACCGAGTCACGCTATGCCGAATACAAGCCACTCATCGCCAAGGCAATTGAGTCGGAAGATTGGCAAACATTGGACGACGTTTTTTGGACGATCATCCCTTTTGGCACCGGGGGACGTCGTGGCCGAATGCACCCCTTCGGATCGAATGCAATCAATGACCGTACGATTGGTGAAAGTGCTCAAGGCTTGGCGGATTACGTCAAAGCGACACTGGGTGAAGAGGCGAACCTCTCATGTGCTATCTGCCGCGATACACGTCACAATGGCGAGCGGTTTGCCAAACTTTGTGCCGAAATCATGGTGGCCGCTGGCTTCAAGGTTTACTTTTTGCAAGGCTTCCGCAGTACACCCGAGCTTTCGTTTGCGGTTCGCTTTAAGCAAGCAAGTTGTGGGATCATGGTTACGGCAAGCCATAACCCGCCGAGTGACAATGCAGTGAAAGTTTATTGGTCTTCGGGAGCCCAAGTGCTGCCACCACACGACAAGGGAATCATCGACCGCGTAATGAGCTGCCAAGAAATCAAACGAGTTGATTTCGACCAATCGGTTGCTGACGGAAAAATTGTTTTCTGTGAAGAGGAAGTTGATGTCGCATTTATTAACGCCGTTCTGACGCAGGCACTTCCCGGACCGCGTGATTTGAAAGTGCTCTATTCGCCACTGCATGGCGTGGGTGCGACTGCCGTTGTGCCCGTGCTAGAACGAGACGGATTCACCGAGGTTGAAGTGTTTGGCCCCCATGCCGCGCCTGATCCCGACTTCACCAACGTGCCAGGACATGTCTCCAACCCCGAACGCCCCGTGGTGTTTGATGCGATGATTGAACACGCTAAAGAGACAGGCGCAGACATTTGCATTGCATCGGATCCCGACTGTGACCGTATTGGCATTGCTGCACCACTCGTACCTGGTGGCGACGAATGGAGAACCTTGTCGGGTAACCAAATCGGCTCGCTCTTGGCTGATTATGTGCTTGAATCTCGCAAGGGGGCACTCACGCCAGATAACTTTAACATCATCACATTGGTTACCACTTTGTTAACGAAACGGATTGGTGATTCGTATGGTATCAAAACTGTGACCGACCTGCTGGTTGGCTTCAAATGGATTGCCCAAGCAATTGATGCGGGAGGACCCGATAAATTTGTCTTCGGCACGGAAGAGTCGCATGGCTACATGGCGGGTGCTTATGTGCGTGATAAAGATGGAGCTTTGGCCGCGATGTTGGCAGCAGAGTTAGCAGCCAAGCTAAAAGCCGAAGGCCAGACGCTGCATCAAAAGCTTGAATCGCTCTTCTGGCAACATGGGGCTCATGTCGAACGAACGCTCAATGTGCAAATGCCAGGCAGCGAAGGGATGACCCGCATGAAAGAAGTCATGCAACAATTCCGCT
>CAYGQU010000236.1:1015-5299 GCA_964352045.1 uncultured Planctomycetaceae bacterium | reverse complement strand
TCGGTAGCCGCTTCTTTGGCTAGGCGAGGTGGATCGTCAAAGGGGTGATGTAGGACCTTGGCATTTCCTTTGAATAAGGGGCACGATTCCGCGGCGTTGTCGCAGACAGTAATAACGTAATCAAACTCGATCTTTTTGAGCTCGTCGACATGCTGAGACTTTTGCGTCGTGATATCGACTCCCGATTCGGCCATGACCTTCACCGCGTTCGGATTCAGGCCGTGCGTTTCAATGCCGGCTGAATACGCTTCGATTACGTTGGACTTAAGATGACGAGCCCAGCCTTCGCCCATCTGGCTACGACAAGAGTTACCGGTGCAAAGGAAGAGGAGTTTTAGCATGGGGGCAATTCCAAAAAAGTGAGTCAATAATATTCTGCAGGAATCTAATCTTAACAAGAATGACTAGGCTTCGTTTCGTTCAGCCTAATTGTTTAGAAACCGTGAAGAAATAATGAAGTTTTGGCAGCTTAATCAAAGTTGATTATTTCGTTAACGGTTTCTTAATGCAGAGCGGAGATAACCGTTTTCTTGCTATATGAAAAATCACTGCACAGTACTGGTTTTTGTCCCTCACTTTTTGATCCCACCTTAGGAGAAGATGCTCATGAAGAAGTACATCGCGGCTTTTTTAATTTCTATGACAGCTGTCGCATCATCCGCACACGCTGCAATCGACCTGCAGATCACAGAAATCTACTTTGGTCAATTGAATCCCGATCCAACATCGGACTGGTTTGAAATAACCAATTACGGTGACATGGCTTACAGCGAAGCAGTAGATGGAACACTTTATGCTGACGACTTCATGCCAGACCCCACTAAGGCTGATCCAATTGTTGGCATAACGGGGATTGCACCTGGTGAATCCGTAATTGTGCTAGTTGACTTTGAAGATGACTTTACCGATGTAGCAGGCGCCCTATCAGCTTGGACATCGACTTGGGGCAATATCCCTGGGTTAACTGTTGGTACACAATCCAACGGTTCAGGCCTAAGTAGTAGCAACTCCGATGGACCAACTATTTGGCTTGGTGATCCGAACAGTGGCGGTATCCTTCTTGATACCGAGACCTACCCTGCTCCCGAAAGCATTGTCGGGCTTCAAGATGGTGCTTCCTACGACGTAGTGCTTGGAGATTTTAGCTTCTTAGGTAATGCCGCAGGTGCGTACGATAGCGCTGGTCTAGGTGGTGGAGATGGCATTATTCCACCTTTCCAACCATCGATTGCATCGCCAGGTTCAGTTGCCGTTCCTGAGCCAACTACCACTTTACTGGCTGGTATTGCTGCTTTTGCAGCTGCTGGTTTCCGTCGCTGCTAGATTGATGATTTTGCTCGCGGACTTATGCAGGGCGACTACTGACTTCGATAGTCGTCCTGCGGTCTGTTGAGGCGCCACCGCAAATATAGTGATATTTGCAAGTTAGTTATTGTCGATGTTTCTAAGTTCGTATGGTGGTTGACATCATGCAAACATTTATTTTATGAGCTCATCAACACCAGGAATTAATTCCATCATGACATACCGCTCGTTATGCTTCGCTCTTTCTTTTGTTGCTTGCATGCAACTAACCAGCGCTTTGTTTGCTGATCTGTTCATTAACGAAATCTTCCTAGATCCGGGTGGTTCAGGCAGTGACTTAGTCGATGAGTACATTGAGCTAAGAGGCACGACTCCAAACATGTCGTTAGAAAACCATTATCTAATTTTTCTAGAGAACGAATTAGATGAATTTGGTACTGGAGATGCTGGGATCGTTGAGCACATTTTTGACCTTGGAATTGCCGACAATGGCAATGTTGCTCAACTTGGTAGTAATGGTTTCTTGTTGCTACGCCAAAAATTTAGCCGCTACACAGCAAGTCAACTAAATCCCGATGCAACCGACTTGATAAATGCGAATACAGCAGCTGGTCTTATTGGGTACGGTAACGGAGAGACCAGCACGATTGGTTCATCGGACCTACCTTCATCGGGTAGCGTAAGTTTCGGAGCGTTGGAAAACAGTGGTTTTACCGCGATGCTGATTCGTAATGACTCTGGCTCTGCTCCAACGCTTGGATTGGATCTCGACTTAGGTAACGATGGTCTCGACAACGCTAATGGCCATGCTGGATGGAGCCTTCTTGACGCAATTGGTGTGTTTAGCGAATCGAGTGAAACCGAAACAGGTCGCCTATACGGCCAAGTTAATTTTGGTGTCCAAGACCCAATGTTTCCCGTCGAAGAGGGCTTTGAACCGAATATTGAACCTGGTGCTGAATTTCAACTACTTGATTATGAAATTGAATACTTAGGACGTTGGGGTAATTCAACCGGCCAAACAATAGACGATTGGCACGCATCAAACTTTACCGATAACTCGGGATCGGGTTCTAAGGGGGTTGCTACACAAGCTGACTGGCGTCAATCGGGAGATCCTCATCCAGCAGATGACAGTAATGATATGACCCCTGCCCCTCAGCCCATTTTTATAGAATCAAATAAGGGCGTCCCCTACGGAACCAAGCTAGCCACCACGCTCGGGTCACCAAACTACAGCACGGGTGACTTTAATGGTGATGGTTACGTCGATGCGGCTGACTACACGGTTTGGCGTGATACGGAATCAGGGAACACAATCATCGGTACGGAGGAAAATAATCCAGCAGCCGATGCAAACCATGACTTCAAGGTAAACGGAGAAGATTACGCACTTTGGCTTGCCAACTATGGTCGTCCAAGTCAATCCGTTACTTCTTCAGCTTCTGCAGCGGTTAGCTCCGTTCCCGAGCCTTCAACAGCAATGCTAGCCTTCTTTTTGAGTACAACTGCTTTGCTCAGCTATCGGGCGCGTGGTTGATTTGAGAAATAAAAAGATACTACTTAATACGCATTGGACCGTACGGGGAAATCGTTTGGTTCGTGCTATCACTCGTTTCATCAAGGGCATTTTAGGGATTTAAAAAATACCAATGGCAGTATCAAAAAAATATTTTGAACCCAAAAAATATGGCTTTACACTCGTCGAGCTTTTGGTCGTGATTGCGATCATTGGGATTTTAGTTGCGATGCTTCTGCCTGCGGTGCAAGCCGCTCGCGAAGCTGCACGACGCGCTGCTTGTATTTCCAATATGAAGCAAATTGCATTGGGGTTACTAAACTACCATGATGTCCAGAATGAGTTCCCCCATGGTGCCTACACGGCGGAAGGGGGAGGTAGTCGAAATGAAGATGGGCTTGGATGGGCGACTCGAATCCTTCCCCAAATTGAAGAACAGAATGTTTATGACCAATTGGTTAATAACAATATTGTTTACAACCAATTCGATTTTCGTGGAAATCCTTGGCAACCTTATATTTTTGAGTCAGCAAAACGAACGAATAACTTACCAATCGCAGGGGGGGATCAAATCATTTCAATTTTTCGTTGCCCTACGGTTGAACTTCCCGATTATGTACCCGATGGTAGTTTTATAGGGGCAAGTGGAATAGCTAATAATTACGGACATGCTGTAAGTCACTACAAAGGATCTAGAGGCTACTGTGACAAGGGCATGTTCCTTAGAACTTCTGAAGCCCTACTTGACACCACATGCTATGATGACCTTGATGGAGATGGTATTCTTGATATCACCGTCAAGCGACCGATTAAAAGTATCTCAATAACTAAAGTTACGGATGGGACTAGCAAGACCATCATGATCGGAGAAGCCGCATATATGATTGCGATGGATGATTTTCCGATGTGGATTGGTACCTATAAAGAAGATGGAAGTATCCTTTTCAAAACACGAGATATAATAAATTGTGGGATTGGTGGCTTGCGATCATTCCCACCAACTGCTGATGACATACTAAGAATGCCTGTACCCGCTGGCCAAGCAGATGATTGTGCGGTTAGTTGGCATCCAGGAGGAGCACTTTTTACTTACGTTGATGGGTCGGTTCATTTTCTCTCTGAGAACCTCGATGTAAGGATTTTTTGGTTATTGGGTGACCGAGAAGACGGCATTGCAATTACAGACTTCTGATTCTTATGAAGAGAGAAGAGAATAGATGCCGATGCAAATTATAACGACAAAAAATCTCAAGCTCTTGCTTTTGGTCGCAGCTTGCTCTTTCAACCAAGGTTGCAATAGCGGTAATCCTATAGCATCTGTTACAGGGGTGGTAACGATTGACGGAGTTCCTTTTACAACTGGCAAGGTGATATTTAGCCCGATAGCAAAAGAAGGGCAAATCAAAGCTGGCCGAGCTGCTCTCGGAGCGCGGTCGCAAGGTCCGGGTCACCCGCCCCCA
>CAYGQU010000236.1:0-1005 GCA_964352045.1 uncultured Planctomycetaceae bacterium | reverse complement strand
GTCGGAAGCCTTGACACAGATGGTCGATTTGTTCTAGGTACTCATCAAAAAGACGATGGAGCACTGGTAGGTCAGCATCGTGTTACTTTATTTCACTCGGCAGAAAAATCACCGTACAAATTCACTCGACTTACCTACCCTGACAAATATTTTACTGTTGTGGGTGGCCAAGAAAACTTTATTGAACTTACTTTTACGGGAGAGCAAGTCAAAAAGTACGGTAATAGTAAGTAGCTTGTAGATTACATTTTAAAAACAAAAAACCCTCGGCAGCCGCCTGGTCTGCCGAGGGCCAAGTACAATTTGCCAAAAGCAATCGTACTTTACGCGTCGCTTCGCTAAATAATTATCTCACCTTTACTTCGTAGCGATCGTAACCGTTTTTGTTTCGGTATAAGCTTCGAGACCCGCTTCTCCTTTCTCACGCCCATGGCCCGATTGCTTGAAGCCGCCGAACGGGGCTGCCGTATCGAAAACGTCGTAGCAATTGACCCAAACCGTTCCGGCCCGGAGTTGCGATGCCAATTGATGGGCTTTGCCAACGTCGCGTGTCCAAACCGCTGCTGCCAGACCATAAAGCGAGTTGTTCGCCCGGGCGGCAATGTCATCGACGTCGTAAAATTTCAATACGCTCATCACAGGGCCGAAAATCTCTTCCTGGGCAATTCGCATATTGTCCGAAACACCAGTGAACAAAGTCGGTTCGACAAAGAAGCCCTTGTCGCCAAAACGCTCGCCACCTGTTAGGCATTCGGCACCATCTTGCTTACCGATATCGACGTACTTGAGGATTTTATCAAACTGCGCTTGATCGACTTGTGGTCCTTGCTGCGTTTCAGGATCGAAAGGATCGCCGAGACGATGGTTTTGATTCCGCTCGACAAGCCGCTGGATGAAGTCGTCATGGATTGAATCTTCCACATAGACCCGACTGCCAGCACAACAGCATTGGCCTTGGTTGAAGTAGAGACCGAAGTGTGCCCCCGCGACGGCGGCATCAATGTC
>CAYGQU010000235.1:0-5304 GCA_964352045.1 uncultured Planctomycetaceae bacterium | reverse complement strand
TTGTTTCTTACTGCGCTTGGATTGCAGGATGCGCTCGGTTGGGATTTTAATCTTTGTGTGCTTTCGATTGCTGTTGCCACGGGGATCTATGCCACGTTTGGCGGCGTAACATCGGTCGTCAAAAACGATTGTTTGCAAATAGCGATTTATACGACAGGTGCTTTGGTTGCCGCATGGTTACTTATTCAAGCAGTTCCAGGTGGTTTTGAAGAGATACTTCAATTCGGGCAGCAGACCGGTCGCTTTCATACATTTGATCTGGGGCATGGCTTAACCGATAGTTACGTCAATTTTTGGGCAGGACTCATCGGAGGCGGGGTCTTATCGCTTGCAACGCATGGGGTCGATCACCTGATGGTACAACGCTATCTGTGTGCTAGCTCTGAGCGAAAAGCAGCCTTAGCGCTTTGCCTTAGTGGTCCTCTGGTAGCACTTCAATTCTTGTTGTTTCTACTGATTGGCGTTGCCCTCGCCTGCTTCTATAGCCAACCAGGGGCTGAAAAGATATTGGCACCTGACGCAGCGTTTGCCACTTTCTTGGCCAACGAAACCCCGGTTGGCATCTGTGGTTTGTTATTGGCAGCGGTGATGGCGGCAGCCATGTCAACGCTTAGCAGTAGTGTCAATGCTTCGGCTGGTGTCTTCGTCAAGGATCTTATCGAACCCTTGTTTGGTAAGCGATCAGTAAATGGAACCATGATTTGGCTTCGGGGTGCAACCTTGGTCTTTACCAGTCTACAAGCGGCTGTAGCCGTCGTTTCCTACCAAGTGAGCCTTGAATCATCGGTTATTAGCGCCGTGCTTGCCATCGCTGGTTTCTCGTTTGGCATCTTGCTTGGACTCATGGCCCTGGGCATGGCTTGCGGTCAAGTTGCTAGAGTCCCAGGACTGGCCGCAGTGGCTTTTGGCTTCACGGTGGGGTCGATCGTAGTCTATTCTGGAACCATCAGTTGGCCATGGAATAGTTTAATAGCGGCGACAAGTACCTTCTTTGCAGGGTGGCTACTGCATCAGTTCATGCCTCCGATCTTGGTCCCAAAGTCTACCGTAACCAACGAGCTAGTGAGTTCTGAATCATCATGATACGAGCATTAACACGCAGCCATAAGATCTCCTTCGTCGGCCTCTTTGCACTAAGCTTGTTGTTGACACCAACAAGCAATGCCGCTGCTGAAGGTTTGCCTCGCTGCACGCCTGACGAAGCGGGGCTTCGTGCCGATCATTTGCAAAACATTCAGCGCGAGATAGCCAAAGCACACGAAGCGGGTGAGTATGCTGGCTGTGTCGTCGCGATTGGCTATCGTGGCAAATTGGTTTATTTAGAAGCCTACGGCGACCGTCAAGTCGAGCCGACGCGGTTGCCTATGCAAACCGACACGCTCTTCGACATGGCATCACTTACCAAACCAATCGCAACAGCGACGAGTGTAATGGTACTCATCGAGCGAGGCCAGGTTCGCCTGCGTGACCAACTAAAAAAACACCTTCCCGACTTAACTGGCGAAGGAACCGAGGCGATTACTCTTGAGCACTTGCTAACCCACCAAGCGGGTTATGTCCCCGACAACTCGATCAAAGATTACCAATTCGGCGTCGAAGAATCATGGAAACGTCTCCTTGCCCTTGAGCCTCGTTCAACTCCAGGAACTGAATTCAAATACTCGGACGTCGGGTTCGAGCTCCTCGGCTTGCTCGTCGAACGAGTCAGTGGAAAACCACTTGATGAGTTCACGAAATCCGAGATCTTCATTCCCCTCGGTATGCAAAAAACGGGATACCGACCCACGGCAGAATTAGCGAAGAACGTCGCCTCGACTGAGCAACGAGATGGCCACTGGATGGTTGGCCAAGTACATGATCCGCGAGCGTGGCTACTGGGTGGTGTTGCGGGACATGCAGGGCTTTTCAGCACTGCCGAGGACTTGGCAATCTATGCCCAAGCTCTCTTAAATGGTGGTGTATTCGATGGTCAGCGAATTCTCAGCCCAGCAGGCGTTGCCGAAATGACTCGCGTACGCGATGCTTCGGGCGTTCGCCGCACGGCTGGTTGGGATGCACGAAGTGGCTATTCAAGTAATCGGGGCGAATTACTTTCTGATCGAGCGTTTGGTCATGGAGGGTTCACCGGCACCTCGATGTGGATTGACCCCGAACAAAAACTTTTCGTTATTTTTCTCTCTAACCGACTGCATCCCGATGGCAAAGGAAGCGTTAACGATCTTGCCGGACGCATTGGCACGATTGCATCGGCTTCGATCATAGCCCCCTTACCTTAAGCGATTGTTTGGTCTCGCCATCATGTTAGCTCGAAACAAGAAAACAGCATCGATTCTTTCTCTTTTTCTATTTGTATTTTCTTCCACATGGCTGGAGGGAGAACAGGTAAGCTCAGGAACGCAATATGCAATCGCAACGGTCCACCCAGTTGCCACGGATGCTGCCGAGGCCGTATTTGAAGAAGGGGGGAATGCCATTGATGCCGCCATCGCAGCGGCTCTTACATTGAGTGTTGTGGACAATCAAAATTCTGGCATCGGTGGCGGGTGCTTAATCTTGGTACGAAAAGCATCTGGCGAATTATTGGCGATCGATGGCCGAGAAATGGCTCCCGCCGCAGCACATCGTGACATGTACCTTGTCGATGGCGTTGCCGATCCCGAGTTAAGCCAAACTGGTCCGCTTGCCGTTGGCGTTCCGGGAGCTTTGGCTGCTTACGTTAAGCTGCTTGATGAGGGAGGCACAATGCCTCTTTCAAGACTCTTAGCCCCTGGCGAGAAGGCGGCACGCAACGGGGTGCCAATCAGTTGGTCCTACGCAAGCCGGCTTAGAGGAGTCGAGTCTAAAATTAAGAGGTTTTCTGGTTCACGAGAAGTTTTATGCCATGCCGATGGCACCACCAAAACAGAAGGAGATTTACTTGTTCAAACCGACTTGGCCAATACCTATGCAGCGATTGCTCAGCAGGGTCCCAAATGGTTTTACGAAGGGGAATTTGCCACACAGGTTGCTAATTGGATGACAACCAACGGCGGTATCATCACCACCGATGATTTTGCTAACTACTCAGCTAAACAACGTAAGCCGATCATTAGCACCTATCGTGGAAAGACGATTGTTGGTTTTCCGCCACCTAGTTCAGGAGGGGTACATGTCGCTCAAGTGCTGAATTTGCTTGAGAAATTTGACCTTGGTAAGATCCTCGCGAGTGACCCGGCCGAGGGTTATCACCTAATTGCTGAAGCCATGAAACTTGCGTTTGCTGATCGAGCTTTCTGGCTTGGCGACTCAGATTTCGTGGAGGTTCCACGTGGGCTTTTCTCTAAAGCATATGCATCCGAGTTAGTTTCTAAAATCAAGCCTGATATTGCTTCAAATGTGCAAGGCCCCTCTTCTCCCAAGCTTTGGAATCAAGACTTGTTCGGCAGGCATACAACTCACCTAACAACTGCCGATGCCCAAGGCAATTGGGTCGCTATTACAGCAACAGTCAATACAACCTTTGGTTCGGGCATTGTCGTTCCGGGCACCGGCGTCGTTTTGAACAACGAGATGGACGACTTTTCGGCACAGCCAGGCAAGCCGAATGCCTTTGGCTTGTTAGGTGCTGAAAATAACGCAATCGAACCAGGCAAACGCCCCTTATCGAGCATGAGTCCTACTTTAGTACTCAACGAAACAGGAACACCCATCATGACGGTTGGAGCCGCTGGGGGCCCGAAAATCATCACGCAGGTAATCCTTGCTATCATCCACCACCTAGACGAAAAAATGCCTATCGACCTGGCGATAGCTGCTCCACGCATACACCATCAATGGCGACCTGACCAAATAGGCATTGAGCTTCGCTACGTCAAGAACAGCGCCCTAGCTGATCAGCATGAAGCAATTCTGCCCATACAAGTGATCGAAGGCCTCCTGGCACGAGGTCATTCTCTGCAGCGTCTTCCTTCGTCGGGCGTGAGCCAAGCGATCTCACTGACCCCAGATGGTAAATTCACCGCCGTCTCAGATCCGCGAATCCCCGGAAAGACGTGCGCAAAGTAGAGATACGAATCTGCGATTTTTGGTTACTCTGAAGAATTACGGCATCTATTTGCTACTTGCTGATGACTTGTCACCCTACCTGTGAAGACAATGATATCCGACGAAGTGGTCAATTGAGTCGTCATTTGAGTTGTCAATCAATAGAGCGGGAATATTATTAACGCTGCACTGCAATAGTTTGTAATGCTGGCGCCAAGAGATATCGACACCATGGATTTGAGGTACTTGATGCTATTTACCATTTTGGCTTCCTTGCTTTCAGGCGGAGCAAGTCCCAAGCCGAATCGCGCGTTGGCGATCGAGCTGCTTGAAGCCCGCGAGATGCTTTCGACTGCCGGGATTGTTGAAGTTGGGACGCAGCCAAGTGGAGCGCTCGACGACAAGATTGTCTATGCTTACGGTGGCCATGGCTACACGGCGGTTGATGGAGGTTGGGGATATCAG
Organism: uncultured Planctomycetaceae bacterium; assembly: GCA_964352045.1. GTDB lineage: Bacteria > Planctomycetota > Planctomycetia > Pirellulales > Lacipirellulaceae > CAYGQU01. The sequence continues at coordinate 816 of CAYGQU010000235.1, read as the reverse complement.
CGGCCACTCTTACTCGGCATGGTTGAAGACCTAGGTAATTATGATCAGATGACCGAGTTCGTCGATTACCTTTGGGATGCTGGTGCAACAGTGGTTCCACTTCGTCCAGTTGGCCATCAACCCAATGAGGTCATTCTGGACAATGTCGATGTAGGGGTTACAACCACCGGCGCATGGGGCGTTGGTAGTGGCAGTATCTATTTCGGTGGCGCAACGGATGACCCCTATCTGTTCGCAACCACTTCAGCAATCGAAACCGCCACTGTCTCTTACCGACCTAATATCTCTGAGGAAGGTTTCTACCCCGTTTACAGCTGGGCTCCTGCTGGGAGTAATCGGGCTACGGATCAGCTTTACCGCGTTCATCACTCGGGGGGAGCAACAGAAGTCACGATTGACCATAGTCGAGTAGGCAACGGTCTCGTTTACTTGGGCACCTACCATTTCGAGGCAGGAAATTCAGGTCACGTTGAAATCAGCAACAAGTCTGACGAAGTCGGTAAAGTTATTGTTGCTGACATGATTCGCTTTGGTAATGGTATTGGCGATATCAATCGTGGCGATGGGGTATCGGGCCAAATTCGTGAAAACGAGTCGGGGCTCTATTGGATCGAATGGCATGTTGATCGCGCGCAAGGAGTACCAGAAAGCTCCTATCGCACGACGAGCGATGATCGCAACGCCACAGTCTCGGTCGCTCCGCGTTATGCTACCTACATGAATCAATCGAGCGTTGGCACACTGTCCGACCGAGTTTTTGTTAGTTTCCACTCCAACGCTGGCGGAGGCTCGGCACGTGGGGTTCTAGGATTATAT
>CAYGQU010000234.1:0-5320 GCA_964352045.1 uncultured Planctomycetaceae bacterium | reverse complement strand
ACAAGTTCTTGGGCAGTGGTGTAGGCCCCGGGAAGTCGTGGTTGCTCTTCGGTGGGTTGATTGGTAATTTCAGCAGCGGTTTGTTGCAAACGCCAACGGATAACTCGCAGCCAGCGCCGAGGTGCCTCGAAAGGAGGCGTTGGTTCAAGCAGGGGGCTAAGCTGGGGCCATTCTGCACAAGCTGCAGCAATCGGCTCGTAAAGCCCTTCGCAGGCTGGTGCCTGACGAACCGAAACACTAAGCGATTCTAGTAGTTGGGTACACTCTTCCAAATGTCGTTCTATTGCTGCTGCCCGAAGCCATTGAAGCGTTTGTTGCGTAATTTCTGGCGTAACAAAAGGATGGCCATCGCGGTCGCCACCCATCCACGAACCAAACGTAAGCAGGTGGGGGGTTGGTACGGCTTCCGTTTCATAAACTTCAGCCAAAGCATTGCGTATTTCAGCATGCACCCAGGGGATGGTTTTCCACAGGACGGGCTTGAACGAAAGTCCCCGTCGGACCTCCTCTAATACGGTAGGTCGCGAAGGGCGAAGGACATCGGTCTGCCACATCTTGACAATTTCTCTTCTCAGCAGCTTCTTGTATTGCAACGATTCTCGTGGAGTCAAATCTCCCCGATCGAGCGTGCTGAGTAAGCCTCGAATCGAACGCAACTTGGCACGTAGAGAACGACGCTTGGCCTCGGTCGGATGTGCCGTGAAGACGAGTTCGATGGCGATCTTTTGTAAAACCTGATTGACTTCCGCAGCACTCAGGCCTTGCTCTTTTAATGTCTTTACAGCAGCAAGAATTGATTCTCGCGGAGCCTCGGGATAGGTGTCGGTTTCACGATCTCGTAGAGCACGTACGCGCTGCCTATCTTCAGCTAAGTTTGCTAGTTCAAGAAAACCACTGAATGAACTAACAACTACGCGAAGTTGGTCACCCGACAATCCTTTTAGCAATTGATCGAGTTCGTCAGCTGCGGCCGACTCACCATCGCAAAAACGACGCGCGAGTCGACGCACGGATTCGACAAGATCGAACGCCTCTTCGCCGGCAAAACGCTTAACCGTCTCACCGAACGTACGTCCTAGTTCATCAATTTCTCGTCGCAATCGTTGATCGGTTGCCATGGTGGTGAATTGCTTTTTTGATAGGGTGGGACGGACTTGCAAGATGGCCGATAGGTTAGGCTGGGCTGCAAGGTAGGAATTCGAGGAGGAACCGTTCGTATCAACAGCTCTTCCCAATCTACAGCGTACCAAAAAAAACGGCCCGCGGACCAGCCTGCTGGCAGTCCACGGACCGTTTTAGCGGAGAGGACAGGATTCGAACCTGCGGAACGGGGAACCCGCTCACCGATTTAGCAAACCGGCGCATTCGACCACTCTGCCACCTCTCCTGGGCATTAGGCTAAAAAGCTATGCAGCCAATTGCCTAATTCAATGGGTCTAGTCTGACATCGGTTGCCAGACTGGCCATAGTGTAGTTGCTTGGTACCCCTTCTCGCAACCCGCCTCATGGTAAGTTACGGTAAGAACAAACGTAGGGGTTTGGTAGTTTGGGGCAGTCATGCAAGAAATTGCTTAAAAGATACCGAGCGATGCAAGGCTATAGCGGACCACCAGCCCTGCTACCACTACGCTAACCATGCTCATGAGCTTGATCAGAATGTTAAGGCTTGGTCCGCTGGTGTCTTTGAACGGGTCTCCGACCGTGTCGCCGACGACCGCCGCCTTATGGGCCTCGGTTCCTTTTCCACCATGAGCACCCGCTTCGATGTATTTCTTAGCATTATCCCACGCCCCTCCCGAATTGGCCATAAAGACCGCAACGCAGAAGCCACAAGTGAGTGTTCCCATCAGGAGACCAAGAACGCCTGCTACGCCGAGCACCATGCCGACAGCTACCGGGAGGAGGAGCCCCAATAGCGACGGACCGATCATTTCAGCTTGTGCCGCTGCCGTACTTATTGCCACAGGCCGCTCGTAGTCAGGTTTGACGGTGCCATCCATGATTCCCGTATTCTCACGGAATTGACGGCGGACCTCTTCGACCATCCCTTGTGCTGCACGACCCACGGCTTTCATTGTCATAGCACAAAATACGAAAGTCGCCATTGCACCGGCAAAGATACCTATCAGAACCTTAGGATTCATTAGCGTTGCATCGTAGTAGATATTGAAATCAGGCAATGTCGCTTCCGAAACCTTTAACAACGAAGTACCCGTCGAACTCCAAATTGGCATGTCATCGGATTCGCTAAGGATTTGCACGGAATTACTTCCTTCTTCTGCTGTTACCGATGCGGGAATTTTATATTCGTACGGCAAAGTTCTCCAAGCTTGATTTACTTCACGATCACGAAGCTGGCTTGGCATGAGCAGATAGGATTCGGCCTCATAGGGTGTTACCTCATCGCCAGTCGAGGTTAATTGCACGACGAATTGATTGGAGAGTTTGTAATAGCCATCAACGTCTTCGCCGCCACCTAATGTTTCAACAGCATTAGCAGCAAAATCATCGGCCCAACGATCGAAACCAACCCGAACCCCTTCGACATAGGCAGCAAGTAACGCAAGAGCTGTTAAAGCTGCTGATCCAATGGCAAAACCTTTGCCGGTAGCAGCCGTTGTGTTTCCTAAGCTATCGAGAGCATCGGTCCGCTGGCGAACAACCTCGGGCATGCCCGACATCTCGGCATTTCCACCCGCGTTATCGGCAATCGGGCCGTAAGCATCGGTAGCAAGTGTGATTCCTAACGTGCTAAGCATTCCAACCGCTGCAATACCGACGCCGTAAAGCCCCAGCGAGAAGTAAGCAACATCGTTAAAATTCCAACCCGTTGCGAAGCCAAACGACAGAACCGTCGCCAAACTGACCACGACAACTGGCGCCCAAACGCTCATCATCCCGTCAGCAATGCCACCAATAATGATTGTTGCCGGTCCGGTAATGGCTTGATCAGCTAGCTTCTTGGTGGGTGAGAACTCATCACTCGTTACATATTCGGTCCAACGACCAATAATTAACCCTGCCAAGGCACCCCAAATGACGCTAAATCCAACGCCCGGGATTCCGAACCACAAGGTTCCTGGCGTTGCTGGCATGAGAAAAAAGGCTGCAATCACGGCTGAAACGATAACCAACATCGTCGAGAAATTAATGCCCCGAGCCAAAGCTGAGAGCAGATTTTTTTGGCTAGCATCTTCGTCGGTTTTTACGAGGTAAATACCGGCGATTGAAAGGAAAATGCCCAAGCCAGAAATCACCATGGGCAAAAGGATTGCATTCAACTGTGCTTGTTCCGATTCCATGCCTTCGGGCAGCAAGGCAGTTGTCGAATAAGCCGCAGCACCCAAAGCTGCACTCGCTAGAATTGAACCTGCATACGATTCGTAAAGGTCGGCCCCCATGCCAGCGACATCGCCTACGTTATCGCCCACATTGTCGGCAATCGTAGCGGGGTTACGAGGATCATCTTCCGGAATGCCTTGCTCTACCTTACCGACAAGGTCAGCCCCCACGTCAGCCGCTTTGGTGAAGATACCACCACCGACCCGAGCAAACAGTGCCTGAGCACTTGCCCCCATCCCGAAGCAAAGCATCGTGACCGTAATTTCCATAGGGCTCAAAGGATCAAATCCCATGGCAGGCCAAATCCACTTTAGAAAGGCAAACCAAAGCGTAATGTCCATCAATCCTAAGCCAACCACCGTTAGCCCCATCACAGCACCCGACCGGAAAGCAACTTGCAAACCTTGATTCAATGATTTTTCAGCCGCAGCGGCCGTTCGGTTACTGGCCGCAGTAGCGGTCTTCATGCCGAACCAACCCGCAAGGCCACTAAATAATCCCCCCGAGAGAAAGGCAAAAGGGACAAAACTGCTTTGCACTTTCAATCCAAAAGCAGCATAAGCGAGCAGCAGGGCAACCACCAAGAAGAACGCCGCAACCACACGGTACTGTTGTTGTAGATAGGCGTTAGCTCCGGCGGTCACATAACCGGCTATCTCTTGCATTCGTTCGGTTCCCTGATCGGCACGAATCATCGTGTCGTAAAACCGCTTGGCCTGTACCAAGGCGGCAAAGGAGCCTAAGAAAGCAATAAGCCAGCAGATGACCTCAGTTGCACTAATATCCATATCAGTCTCTCCGTATGTCGCTACGAATTGCCTTGGCCGATACGTGCTCCAACGATCGCTTCCGACAGGTTGTCAGGCTAGTATTAGACTATCAAGCATGGCACTGGAGCCGCGCCACCCAGCTTGAGGAGTCATTCCAGAAAATAAGCAGGATGACTCCAATAACAAGAACCGAAGTCTAAGCCGCAACATGGGGTAGGGTCAACACAGCCTAGCGCACCAAACTCTGAGCTTCTGGCAATTTTTCATCGAAAATCAAATCATCGTGGGAATTCGCGATAAGCACGAAAAGCTCTCGATATGAAGAGCTCTTAGAGCTTTCCGGTTTGAATACGCCACAACTGGGTTGCCAAGTGCTGAACTAATGCCGATTGATTGGCGTTCCGACCCAAGGCAGCTTCAGCCTCAAAACAAGCGTCGAGAGCCGCTAAAGCACGCTGATCTCCAGAATCGAACATTTGCCCTCGATAATAAGAATTTATGCCCTTGAGTAACTCTCGGAATCGTATTCGTCGCAAGCTGGGCTCCGTCCCCGCAGCCTTCGTTTGCTCTTCGATTAAAGTTCCCAGCGAAAGGGGATTCAACGGATTCTCGGAAAGTGATCGGAGTATGGCCTGACGTGCCTCGCGCAGTCCTGGGTCACGATATGTAAGAGCCCGCGTGATGCTTCCCTCCGATGCTTGAGCGAGTTCCTCGATTTCGGACGCAGCAATCTGCTCGTCCGGATCATCAAAAAAAAGATTCTGAAGAACCTGTGAAACTTGCGGAGCTGCGAGAGATTCAAATCTTACGATCTGTGACCGAGAGCGAATCGTTGGCAATTGTTTTGATAGGCTCGTTCCAATTAGAAATATCACCGCACCGGGAGGGGGTTCTTCCAAGGTTTTCAGCAAGCAATTCGCGCTTTCGATGCTGAAATCATCCGCGTCGTCAATTATCGCAATACGACGATTTCCAATCATCGGCTTCAGTGAAATATCGTGACAAAGGCCGGTTCTGTTACGCTGATCGGGTGCGCCTAAAAATAGGCTGATAGGCAAGCTGCTTTTGCCAGCCGGTTTGCCGACTTGGAACAAATCGGGGTGCGTCCCCCTTGTAGCCAATCGACACGAATCGCACACACCACAGGGTAAGCCCGGCAGACCACTCTGGTGACGATCGGCAATCTTACGATCGGCAATGCATAGCAA
>CAYGQU010000233.1:4164-5323 GCA_964352045.1 uncultured Planctomycetaceae bacterium | reverse complement strand
GCGAGGCGAGTGCTCGGTTTGCCCAGAATCCGCCGCCGATGCCGCGCAAAACCTCGTCTTTTGCCAAGAGCTCGGCATTGGCTTCTTCACGTTCTTCATGCCGATAAACCAATGAAAGCAAGTCGTCTCGTCGGACTTGGCGTGCCAATCGCAGGGCGGCCCCCAGGCGAGCAAAGACGCCATGCTTTGGTGATCCCACGGCAGCAGCAACATAGCCAAGACCTGCTAAGCAAGCCATCATTCCCGAAGGTGAGACGTCCCATCGTTCAGCTAACAAATAACCAAACAGCCCATACAATGCGGCTAGAACGGCGGCAATGATGGTCATCGGAGCGAGCCGATCGGCAAGTAGCTGCGCGGTTGCTGCGGGTGCAATCATCATCGCAACGACAAGAATCGCGCCGACAGCCTCAAACGAAACAGCTGCTGTCATCGCAACGAGTGCCATCACCAAGTAGTGCATCGCAGTCGCTGAGAATCCCATTGTCGAAGCTAATGCCGGATCAAAAGCACAGAGGCGAAGTTCTTTCCACAACATGGCGTTACAAGCAAGAATGATAAGCAGCACGATGCCAATCGAAAAAATAGCGCGAGGCAATTCGAATTCGCTTCCGAACAAGCTAATGGTAACGGTATCAAGTACGGCATGGAGAAGTGAACCTTCATATACACAAGCGACGTCGAAATGAACCCCTTGTAAAAATCGTTTGACAAGAATCACCCCCAGCGCAAAGAGCGAGGTATAAACCACGCCGAGCGCCGAGTCAGCCGAGACACCGCCCTGACGATTTAGCGTTTCGGTCAAAAAAGTTGTCACCAATCCAGCGGCCAGTGCTCCGATGAGCATGACTCCTGTGCCAAGGCTTCCGCTTAACAGAAAGGCGATTGCGAGGCCTGGCAATACGGCGTGCGAGATGGCATCTCCCATAAGGCTTTGCCGACGTATGACAAGCATCATGCCAACCAAAGAACAAGCAACGCCAACCAGCATGCTAACGAGCACTGCCTGGCCACTCACCGAGCCAAGCCATTCAATTCCTTGCCAAGGGGCGATGGTAGCAATCACCTTTTCAAATTGTAAACTCGATGCAAGCATCTGTTAGCTCAAGCAAGGCTCAAGTTTCGATAGGGTGAGGTGAGGGGGGAACGGGCAATCGGC
>CAYGQU010000233.1:0-4154 GCA_964352045.1 uncultured Planctomycetaceae bacterium | reverse complement strand
GCCGGCAAGGCGTGTTCGACGTCGTCGGCGTCGCGGTCAACGTGGTCAGGCGCAATGTCGGCACGCCGAACCAGGAACAATTCCCATAGGCGATGGACGCGGGTCACCCGACTTGCTTCTTCAACCCCTTTGTTGGTTAAGCAAATGGATTCGCCTGGTGTTTTAATAAGTCCCGCCTGCTCGGCAGAAACGAGCGTTCTCCAAGCGGTCCAGCGGTCGGCACGATATCGGGCGTCGAGTTCTGACGTCGCCACTTCACGATCGCGGGGCCCCTGATGCTCGACAATTTCAAAGAGTGAGCGTAACAAATGGTCGCGCTGAATGCGCCGGTGCAAACGAGCACGCCGCCAAGAGCTGGCTAGCAATCCTCGGTTCGGAGCAAACAACACGCTGCCAATGAAAAGCAACGAGCCACATAAGACTATCACCGGTCCAGGAGGTGGCAGCCCCCCGTCGGGATTGCGGATAAGATTCCCTAGTGTCGAACCTTCGGCAACGAGTGGACTTGCAAGCAAAACACCTCCCATGCCGGCAAAGGCACCAATGACTGTAGCAATGATGACAACCTTCGATAATTGATTCGTCCAATAACGAGCCGCAGCAGCAGGATAGATGAGCATCGCAGCGATCAGCACGACACCACAAACAGGAAGCCCAAGCACAACAACGCCTACCACGGCTGACATCACCGCAAAGTCAAGCAGCACGGTGTTCCAACCAAGTGATCGTGCAAACTCTTCGTCGAAGCAGAAGAGTTTCAATTCCTTATGTAGCGCAATGCACGCACCACCGGCAACCATTGCCGCGATGGCTAAGGTGATAATATCCTGGGTGCGTAAGCTCGCGATTTCGCCGAACAGATAAGAATTTATACCAGCTTGGCTTCCATCGGAGTTTCCTTGAATGACGGTCAGCAGCACAACGCCAAGACCAAAGAAGCTGCTTAGCGCGACGCCCATCGCTGCATCTTCGCGCGTTCGAGTCCAACGAACCGCCAGTGCCACACAAAAGACACTCATGATGCCCGTGACCAATGCACCGAGGGCAAGTACCGAAGTCTCGCGCATGCCGGTAAGCAAAAAGGCTAAACAAATCCCTGGTAGCGAGGCATGGGCAAGAACATCCCCCAGCAGCGCGCGGCGACGCAACACAGCATAAGAACCAATCAAGCCTGCCATAGCTCCAAGCAACCCGGCGCCAATCGCAACCTTCCACGAGAGTGAAAGCCCCATTTCGATTAGGGCAAAAGGAGGGCTTGTAGGAATCACGCCGGCGGGCATCATGGTTTCGTGACCTCGCCCGATTCTTGCCGACGAATCGCTTCGGCAGCCCGATCGAGAATCGTCAATCGTCCACCATAAGTACGTTGCAGATTGACATCGGTAAAGACTTCGCTAATGGGTCCTGCTGCAATCAGCCGCATGTTAAGCAGCACTACATCATCAAAGTATTCTTGAACAGTTTGCAAGTCGTGATGCACCACAAAAACGGTCTTCCCCCGTTCACGAAGTTCGCGAAGTAGTTTTAAGATGGCTTGTTCGGTGGCCGCATCAACGCCGGCAAAGGGTTCGTCCATAAAGTAGACACGAGCATCTTGGGCAAGTGCTCGCGCTAAGAAGACACGTTGCTGTTGCCCTCCCGAAAGCTGACTAATTTGCCTATCAGCAAACTCAGAAAGATCTACTTCCGCCAAACATCGGTCAGCCGTCTCGCGTTGAGCACGTCCTGGTCGGCGTAGCCAACCAAGTCGGCCGTAGGTTCCCATGCGGACAACATCTTTAACCGTGACGGGGAACTCCCAATCGACCGATTCGCGTTGCGGCACATATCCGATTAGTCGGCGTTGCTCTTCGTAAGGCTTGCCATAGATTTCCACCTTGCCGCTGGCAAGGGGAACAAGCCCCAAGATGGCTTTAATAAGAGTCGTTTTACCCGCACCGTTGGGACCAACAATGCCAACAAGCTTTCCTTCGGGCGTATCGAAGTCGATATTCCAAAGAACGGGCCGACGTCGGTAGGCAACCGTCAGGTCGTGAACTTCGAGTGCTGGTGGATTCGTCGAAGGATGGTCAATCATTCCGAATCCTTTTCGTTGTTGCTGTTAGGCTCTTGAGGATTCTGCGAAGCACTCTTACCGATTAAGCCCGATCGGATCGTATTGATATTGGCACGAATCATACCTGCATAGTTGTCGGCTCCCGAACCGAGTGGTCCAAGCGCATCGGCATAGAGTTCTCCGCCTATTTTAACCGTGTGCCCTTTTGCTTGGCATGCTTCAACAAGAGCTTCGACAATCCGCGGTGATACAGCCGACTCGATAAAGACGCAGGGGACTTGGCGATCGACTAACATCGCACCGACTTCGGTCATTTGGCCCAGATCGACTTCGTCTTCGGTGCTAATTCCTTTGAGCCCCACCGATTCGAGGCCGTAAGCTTTGCTAAAGTAGGCAAACGCATCGTGAGCGGTAACCAACATACGGTTTTCTTCGGGGACGTTAGCCAGTTGTTCGATGCTCCAAGCGTGCAATTCGGAAAGTTCTTTTTGAAACTTTGCTGCGTTGGCATGATAGTCTTCGGCATGGGGGGGATCGATCTCGGCGAGCCGATTGGCAACATGGGTAACGCAATCGGACCAAAGCGAGACATCGTGCCAAACGTGAGGATCGTGGATCGTTGCGTAATCATCTGGCGAAATAAGTCGGGCATCGTTTGCATCGAGTAAAGCCTGTGTAACGGCAATGACTCCTTTGCCCTCCCCCTTTTTTCTCTTGCTCAGCCCTTCTAGCACGTCGGCCAGACGTCCTTCGAGGTGCAACCCGTTGTACACAATCAGATCAGCAGCATCTAGTTTTTTTAGATCGGAAGGAACGGCTCGATAGAGGTGGGGATCAATGCCAGGTCCCATAAGGACTTCTACCGAAAGTCGATCGCCACCTACGTGCCGAACGAGATCACCCACGGGGCCAGTCGTGGCAACAACCTTAAGCTGCTTTGGGGTTTCTCCCTCAGCACCCACCGTGCTGTTGGAATTGGATGATGGCTTAGCGCAGCTGAGCAGACATAGGGTCAAAAGGCCCCAACCTATGCCTGATTTTAATCGGTATTTCAAAATGCGTCTTCCTAGCATGTCGTTAAGTTTACCCTAGGCTAAACTTCTGTTCTCCTTGAGTCTGATTTGCCTTCGCCAATATGTCAATCCTCCCATTATTTACCGGTCGTGAACAATGTAGGAGGCTTGTCGTCTTTAGAAGCAATAAACCTTTGGTTCTTGGGGGCTAATAATTTTGACTTCGAGGGTAAAAAAAGGTATTTTTCAGATTGCGAGCGAATCGGATCGCAATTGGAGTTTCCCCAACCTAACAGGGTATTGGTACTCGGTGAGCGTGGCCTATTACAAGCGATATCGAATGGAGGCTGAATTAGATCGGTCGCTCGTTCCGCCCCCCTTGACTGATGGGTATCGTTACGTCGCTTGGTCGCCAGCTCGGCTCAAGGAGCATGCAGAAACTAAGTACTTAAGCTTTCGCGATGAGGTCGATTCTTCGGTCTTTGACTGCCTAGGATATGCCGAAGGTTGTCATGGTTTGATGGAGGCGATTACCCAGAAGCCTGGTTTTTTACCCGAAGCCACCTGGCTCATTAGCTATACCCCTCGTCCAGGAGTCGAATCAGAACCCTGCGGCACGATCCAGGGGATTCGTTTGAGTCCTCACTGTGGCGGTATCCAAAATGTTGGAGTCACGCCTTGGCATCGCAATCGGGGTCTTGGACAGGCTTTGGTGCAAACCGCTATGTTTGGCTTCCAAAGCCATGGCCTTAAGCGTGTACAGCTTGAAGTAACCGCCCAAAATGTCCCAGCGATCCGGGTCTACGAATCGCTTGGTTTTCGCCGTGTAAAGACCGTCTACAAGGCGGTGGATCTTGCATGTACCTAGGCAAACCGCTAGGGTCGAAAGACTAACGATGATTGGGCCAATCGACTTGGTATGTTCGAATTGGCCTTTAGAGCGATTTTCTCATTGTTATATCCCTCAGTGTTTTGATTTTTGCCTACCACGGCGTCCTACCACATCGTCGATGCACCTCATCGCCTACTTCGGACTCCTTGTGTTAGAAAAATTCAATAATATTAAGGGATACACCAACTCGAAA
>CAYGQU010000232.1:0-5338 GCA_964352045.1 uncultured Planctomycetaceae bacterium | reverse complement strand
CTCTGGCACTCCCGAGCTGGAAGCATGGAAAGGCCCCTTGGACTTTTCCCTCTGGTGCCAAAAAGCGGGGCCTTGGTGGATTGGCGATCTGCTGAACCAAGGGGACGACAGCTTCGGCGAAGCGTTCTACGCTATGTGCGAAGGAGCGGTCTCAGGCGATCAACTGAACCGCTACGCCTCGGTCGCCCGCCGCGTACCGCTCCGCAACCGTCGGCCTGCCCTTTCTTGGTCAGCCCATGCGGCTGTCGCTAGGCTCGATTCGCCCGGCCAGCGCCGCATGCTAGCCCTCGCCGAAAAGAATGGCTGGACGAGCGAAGAATTGCGTGTTGAAGCTCGGTTGTATCAAGAACAGACGAAGAAGCGGTGAGTTAAGGTAGTTGGCCTTTTATTATTGCCATCAATTCTAGAACGCAGAAGAATAGAACGAGGATATCCCAGATTGACAAGATCGCTACGGATTATAAATCTACAATAAGTGCCAATTAACGTAGATTAGTGTTGCCATTTTTGAAGAAGAAAAGAGAACACAAATTGGCACTAATCGACGCAATTACTTGAGTGGAATCCCCAATCTCTAACGTCGGGGTGCCTTACACCTCGCAAACACTAGCAATGGTCGTAATTCTTTAGAGAAGGTAGTTCCATCGAACGTGGATACTTCGCTTAGCTAAAGAGATTATTTTCTTTTTGGGTGCCAACCATCTCGTTCCTTTGTACGCGTCGCATTAAAGGCAGGTGAACGTGGCCAACTAACGCTGTGGCAACGACAAGTAGCAAAGCCCCCGTCGGCTCGGGCACACTGGTGGCAACCGAACCCTCAATTTCTCCGTAGTGCTCAACCCATAACGCATAGTCGCCAGCTTCGATCTCACCGTTGCCATTACCATCAGCAGCGAGACCGACTCCTTGCTGGCCTAGTGAATCTCTCCAGACCGTGTAGTCGGCGGCATCGACTTTGCCATCGCCGTTGTAGTCGCCAGCGAGGACTTGTTCGGTGAAACGGAAATCGACGATCAAGGGCAGATGGTCATAGGTACCACTCTCAGGAAACAACACGACATCAAACTCTTCAAGCCCCGTGGCATTGAGTTCGGTGTTGGTCATGGTCGTCGTGTTGAGAACAAACTTGTTCGCGGTGTTCAGCACGCTGTCAGAGTAGAGAATGTAATCAAGCGTTCCGGGGGCGAATTGGCTCGAATCGTTTCGCCACGTCCAATCGTCGGTTCCCGAGCCGTTATGGACTGGGTTGGAATCAGTTATTGAAGTACCATCCCAGTCGGGTGGCGAGTCGGGGCCGTAGCTGAATTCATCGATTATGTTGCCAGTAATGACCGTATCAAGCGGTTGGCCCGAACTGACAATGTTCAAGTCGCCTAGCACAACATATGGGGTATCTTGTGCAACACTAAAGACCCCATTCCCATTCCGGAAATTTTTTAAATCGTTGACGGTAACGTCAGCCTCTTCTTGCCGAGCAACTTCGTTATCGCAACACCGCCAGTGATCGTTCAATACGAGAAAGTCTTTTGCAAAATTTGTATCGGGAAGATCAATCAGTGCCGATGCTCCCCCCAAACCGATCGGGCCCGTTGCGACAATTGGGTACTTACTCAAAATAATGTTATCGACGCGGTCGTAACCGTACCAATTGGTTCCCCCTGGCAGTGGTGCGACCGAATCCATGAGCGTTGCGACTTCGCTCCCTGTGTAATTGTAAATCTCTTGCAGATTGAGAATGTCGGGCTTGATCGCCGTGACGAGTCGTTCAAACTTCTCGGGCGAGTCTGAGCTCTCATCGAAAATGGAATCGAAATTTACGTTGTAAGAAACGACGCGTAAGTCGGATGCATTCTGCTTATCGATAAAAGTGCCCGTGCTAGCTATCGCAAGTTTGGTGCTTTCTATGCTTAAAAAAACAAAGAGAGTCAAGTATAAGAACCGACCAAAAAACCTGGGCATAATTGCTACTCGGAGATGACGCGTGCTAGTTTATTCACAAGCTTAGACAGATTATAGCTGAACCCTAGTGAATTCAAAACAACCGCCAAAAGATTGTTTTTTAGTAGCAAGTCAAGTGAATCGTTGCATTAATCGAACACATAAGAATAGAACAGCGGATAACGCGAATTGACGCGATCGCCGCGGATTATTGATCTTATAATTAGTGCTAATAAATCTGGTAGTACATCCGATCTCTAATCTCAGGTGCCATACCATCTTGCGAAGTAGGGCGGCCTGCAAATCGCCGACAGAATGGATATGTGTTAAACTTGGTCAAGTGGTTTAGGCCCTAAAAGCATAATATTTGGCCCGGACCTTACTAACATGCTTAATTCTTGTCGCCTAAATAGAATCACTATGAAAGTTAGAACTTACAGTCTAAACCAAAAGCTATTTCTGTTTGCCGTTTTGTTTCATGCAATGCGACTAGCAAACGCTGCTAATCTACCTGAATATGATACGACAGTTTTATCCGCGTTGTCTCAGCCAGCGAAATTTGTCGCTGCGTCCCAAAAATCTAACCGGCAAAACACTTTGACATTGCTATCAAGCGAACAAGGTCAGCCGGTAGCTAGCTTACCCGTTGAGTCTTCATTTCGTGATCCAATTCTACCAGTTAAAGTCAACAATCGTTGGTTGCTGATTTCCAACAATTCGGCACACGATAACGATTGGCATCGGCAAGGAATGCTTTTACGGAACACGAGAGTAATAGATTTGTCTACTGGCAAATGGCCAAGACTGGGGCTTGATAAGCATAGAAAGATGAATTCCGACTTAACTCGCATTATAGAAATACGTAAGAGCGAGCTATGGCGAGCGGAATTTGATTGGGGTAGTGGCACACTAATAAATGAAGAAAAAGTCGGAGCATGGGGGCCACTAGCAAAAATGACCCCGATTGCATGGGCTGGAAATTTGCTTTATTTGAAAAATCCAACCAATCCCGATCGGCCTACTATTCGCATTTCGTTAGACGATGGATCTTTTACTGAACTTAAGTTGGACATCAGCCAGCGCGAAACCATCTTTTCACCGAGCGGACGATATGCTGTCCTTGTCCGTGATGAATTGGTCTATGTGCTTGATCTTATCCGAGGAGAGACTTCTACGCTGAGCAACCGATTTGCTTACAAACATCCGTTGGGTATTGAGGCAGCGAAATGGAACTCCCAAGAAATTATTAAATCTGCTTTTTTAGAGCAGGGCAATGGTTGGGAAGGAAAGTCACTTTGGTATGACGAGCACACCTTGATTACCCCTTCCTATCTAGGTGGCATCGCAATTGTAGATGTACGTAAATCCAATATAGAAATCGACTTTTTAAGTCAAAATCCTTTCGATTACTTCTACCGAGTCTTATCCCATAACGCGACTGGAAGAGTAGCTGGCAGTTGCATAATGAGAGTAGGCGATCGAGTTCTAATGAGCCCGATGCGTGGCTTGATAGACAAGCCATTCCTATACGACATCAAGAGTAAATCAGCAACGCCCTTGAGCCAGTCACAAGACAATGGTTACTGGCCCGCAAGAATAATCGACGACCACCGTTATTTATATGAAGTAACCAAGGGCTCACTAAATGATGTAGGAACGTGGATGCACGACCTCAACAGCAACCAAAAAATACGTTTGACATCTTACGGTCTTGGCACCGCGATAGGCTTTCACCCGACTGCGAACTTAGCCTACTTCAAAACGGATAATGGAACAGTCGAATCCATCTCATTAAACGACAGCTCTTATCTTATTCAACCCTGGATGGCAGGTACGGAGCATATCGTATCAATACACAGTCCGATCAGCATAGAAGTTGATTCCAAAAACAGATCAATTTGGAGCCCTCCCAACACCCTGCAAGTGTTACCCAATCAAGACACGCAGAAAATGTCTCCGCTCCTTATCGACAGCTTGAAATTTCAGATGCAAATTGCAAAAGTGGATAATTCAAAGCAAAGCCTCGTCCAAGAAATCATGGCATATTATTCCGATTACAAATTACGCTTCCACGATCGTCATATCTTGCTTAAAGAAGGCATCAAGGTCATAGCTCGAGGGGGTGATCAAATCAGTGCAACTTCACGTCGAAAAGAGCCAGGAGGCGATCCTATTCAAAATGTGCAGACTTGGATTGATTACCGGACCGCCTTTAGCCGTGAGAAGTTCTTGGGGCATGTATTTGACGAGGAATTCAAAATTCAAGCAAAAAAACATTCCGATTGGCAAGCCATGCCAACAACTCAAAAACGTCAAATCTTAGAGAATTGTCAAAACAAAGCAAACCAAACACTCAACGCACACCTAAAAAAAGGGCTTTCACAAAGCTATATTAGCGCGTCGAATCTATAAGAATGGATATCTTAAAGCGTAGAAGTCTAACATGCTTAACCTTGCCACGCCTAACTTAGCGATCTTAGATGATATGCATGAGAAAAGAACGCTAATCTTCTAAACCAGGGGTAGCATCGACCATCATTTGAAATCACCATACGGCACACCGCTCATGAAAGCACAAATGATAGCTGCGAAGCACGCTGCCCTACGATTGCCATCTTAACTTTGCACAGGGGTGAACTCAAAGCAACCACCATCAAACAAGCCTTGGTCGCTTAGCTTCAACGCAGGGATAACGAGTAGGGCCATAAACGAGAGCGTCATATACGGAGCCCGGAGCGTCGAGCCCCATAACTTCGTTAGTTGGTCGAGCTTGCAATAGGCTTCTCCCACTTCTTGGCAGGTGCCGGTTGCCATGAGGCCTGCCACGGGAAGTGGCAAGGCTTCGCTCGCACCCGATGCAAGACTAACGGCGCTGAGGCCGCCGTGATTTTGCATCACAAGGTTGATCGCTGCGGCGAGATCTTCGTCGGTCGTGCCGACGGCAATCACATTATGCGAATCGTGGGCGACGCTCGAAGCGAGAGCCCCTTGCTTCATACCAAAGCCCTTAATGAAAGCGATCGCAACAGGGGCTTCGGAGTAACGATTCACAACGACCAGTTTAAGCAAGTCGTCCTCGACGTCGGTTTGGACGACTCCCTCGGAAATCGTTGTCGGCACTTTGATCGAGTCGGTCACCAATTGGCCATCGATTGCACCGATGGCGTTGATTATCTTGCCACCGTTGTCGGCTAAGGTAAGTTCTTCGACTGCTACCGTGCGTGGCACGAAATTATTGGCTAGCTCGGGCTCGATACGTGCCAGCAAGGTCTTCCCCGCTTCGGAAACGAGTTCGCCATTGATCCACGTCTTAGCGACGTTGTACTCGGTTAGCGAATCGACCAAGATCATGTCGGCCGCGTCGTCAACTTGTAGCAATCCGACCGGAAGTGAGTAATGC
>CAYGQU010000231.1:0-5373 GCA_964352045.1 uncultured Planctomycetaceae bacterium | reverse complement strand
CAATGATTGATTTCCCACCGCTTTCAGGCGACGCAACGGTTTACTCTCGCTTCAATGATTGGTCAGCGCTTAAGGCGAGGGGCGAAGAGACGTCGAAATTTCTCAATGGTTTTTGTACCAACGATCTCACGCAACTTAGCGATGGCGATTCGTGCGAAGCCTTCTTTACCGATGTCAAAGCTCATGTCCTGGCCTACACAACCATCTGCCGACTATCGGCAACCGAATTCCTGATCCTTCTCTCTTCGCCGCAGGCAGAAGAACTCGCAGCGCATTTAGATCGCTACTTAATCCGCGAAGCAGTAACAATCGAAGTGCTAACCGAGCATCAGTACATTTTTACCAACGCACCGACATTACCAACAACAGATACAATTCGCGTACCGCTAAAAGCTTATGCCGAGAAAGCATCTTGCTGGATTAGTAAGTCGAGTCTTATAAGCAACCCTACCGAGTTGCTTGCTAAAGAAGGCTTCGACTTGCTCACGGCTGAGGAACTGGATGCGTTCCGAATTCTAAGAGGGGTTCCCAAAGATCGAGTCGATGTCGATCATCGCAACTTGCCGCAAGAAGTTGATCGCATTGAGCAAACGATTAGCTTCACCAAAGGTTGCTATTTGGGGCAAGAGCCGATCGCCCGCATTGATGCATTGGGCCATGTGAACTGGCTACTGCGTGGACTCCACACCGATTCGCACGATGTACTGTCGGTCGGTGCCGATTTGATGCAGGAAGAGAAAATCGTCGGGCGAGTTACTTCCTTCGTTGTAACCGAACAAGGCACGTTTGGCCTTGGCTATGTCCGACGACAGTTCGCAACCAACGGCAATAAGCTCATGAGAAACAACCAAACGGTAACCGTTGTTGAATTGCCATTCGAGGCTTGAGTATTTCAGTAGCCTAGCAACTTTAATAGCTGGTAACTGCTTCAAGCAAGCCATCTTTAGCGATCGCATGCACTTCATCACGGACGGAAAAATAGGCTTCAATGACTTCGGGGTCCCATTGCTTGCCCGAGCCTTCACGGAAGATTGATTCGATTCGATCGAATGGCATCCCTTTACGGTAAGGCCGATCGCTTCCCATCGCATCAAACGCATCGGCCACGGCCATTACCCGTGCGTGAGAAGGACAGCTCTTCTCTCTCAGTCCATCAGGATAACCTGATCCATCCCAAGCTTCGTGGTGGTGTAAGACGATTGGTAAAACGTGCTTTAATTCTTCAACTTCTTCGACTATTTTTGCACCAAAGGCAGGGTGCTGCTTAATGTGTTCGTATTCTTCCGGTGTCAGTTGCCCCGGTTTACTAAGAATATCATCGTTGATGCCAATCTTTCCGACATCATGAAGCAAACCACCAAGGTAGATTGCCTTTTGTTCCGTCTCCGAGTAACCAAGCTGCTTGGCCAAGCAGACGGCAATGCGTGCAACGCGATCGCTATGGCCCGAAGTGTATGAATCCTTTGCATCAATGGCCGAAGTAATGGCACGAACCGCACTATCGAGCAGATCTTCTTTCCGATGAAATAGTATTCGGTTGCCAGCATGCACTCCCAGAATACTACCAACACTGGTTAACAAACTCGATTGTATGGACCCTAGTTGGCTAACTTGTGTTGCCTGCTTTGCCTTGTGGTTCATAGCAGCAATCCAACCAACTTGCCGATCCTCGGTATGAATTGGCACGCAAACGACTTCGCTTATAGTGGGATAACACCAAGTAGGCGAAGAAGTTACTTTATGATCGAGCACCAAAGCGCGGGTGGTGACTTCCGTCCCTAAGCGATCATAAAACTGATCAACTTCGCCTAATGCAAAGGGAAGTTCACCCGCAACGATTGTGTGTTTACCCTCTATCGTCGAGTCGCCAGAAGGTTGTCCGTCGGCATCATCGGTAAACCATCTTGCCATCAGACAGCTAACCGGTATGACATCTACAAGCCAACTGATGACATCCTCACAGATATCTCTTGCACTCTTATCAAGAGATAACTGCTCAGTGAGTTGGTACAGCAAATTAAGTTCTTCAAACGTAGCAATCAAACGGCCTGAAACGTCGGATAAACGATCTTTATTCTGGCGAGCTTCTCGCTTCAGATGATGATTTTCAAATAAAGTCTCGACTAAACGAATAGCTCCCGAAGGGGGCCAAATTGGCTGCGATGAGGCCCAAGCTAGTAGTTTCTCAGGTTCAATATCAAAAACACGGGCGGCCGAGGCAACATCCGAAATGCATTTCACCCGATCCGTTACCAATGCCGCCACTGCCACTCGCTCGGTCGCTTCGTCGGTCGCTTCAATTGGAATGGCCAATAGAAGAATCGGCGCGTACTCTTCAATCAGTTCCGGTCGCTGGTAATTGACGACTTGTTCACAATGTGGCAACCATCGGAACAGGTCGATCGGCGGCCATTCTTTTGAAACCCGTTCAAGGGTTCCGTTGGCCGGATCAAGCAGAATGCAAGGTAGTCCGAGTGCTTTCTCGATGGTTTCAACCAAGTCGCTGCTGTTGTCATTCCCCGTGAGGCGCGCATCCCTGCTAGCGAGCTTAGACTCGCTTTGTTGTTCAGGATACGAAGTCGTCGTGGCCAAAATTCTTCCCATGTTCTTCGCGACTTTTGCCTTGGGAATTTCTTAATACGAAATTCGATGACGCTCGTCCGAAGGTGGTCGTTTTCTAAGGCCTTGGTTTTAAGGCTTGTATGAGTCCAAAAAGCAACACGCTTTTTTAACCCTCAAACCTACACCTCATTACGGTACCGCAAACGAAAGGGACCCCGATTGCGGGCATTGGGTGGAATCCCCCAATGCGGTGGTAGCGCTTATGCCGATTAAAAGAGTTACGCACCAGAGAATTCGGCGCTTCAGAATTCGGTACCTCATCGTCTCGCTATGACTTCCAAACCCGCTTCGACGCAAACCAAGATCGGTATGGCATGCAATCGAGATGGCTATTGGCTGTAGATCGCTGGCAGCAGGCTCAATTCACTACAAAAAACCACTACAAAGAGACAAGTACAGGCGGACAGAAGGCATAGATTATTCGCGCTGACGCCGTCGATATCGCTTGCTTGCTCTTTCGAGAACTTCTTTATCCGTTTGAGAAAGTTGGTTAAAGCCGTTGGCATGGAGTTTCGCCAATATGTCATCGACATGCTCGTCTTCTAGAGACTCTTCAGCTTCGGAGAATTTCTGATCCTTTGACTCGGCAGCATGTTGGTGCTGCTTGAGTTCAACAAGAACCATTCGCCCCTCTTCACCATCCCACCATGCCGAATCCGAGGGATCATGCTCGGCCAACAAATGAGGGCCTTGCCCACGAATCCAATTCGATTCGGTATGAGACTGGTTATCTCGGTTTGCGCCAAACAAAACTAACACACTTAAAGCAACCAATCCGACACCAGGCCAAGCCCAAGGCGTTACGGGGGTGACTACCATCGTGGCCGAGACGAGCAGAGCAGCCGAGGTAAGCAAAGCGAGTCGATAAACAATCTGGTTTGATGTCGCGCGACCAAACCAAGGCCAAAGCAAAGCACGAATTGCCTCGCCCCCATCGAACGGGAAAGCGGGGAGCATGTTCAATAGGAACAAGGGGCCGTTGATCCAAATCGTTAGCTCGGCTAACAAAATGGCTGGCGTATCGACCGATAGACTGTTCAGGTCTCGCGATGGCCAAAGCATCGTCAGCAAAGGTTCGCCGTGGGTTGAAAGACAAATCGCTCCGACCAAAACGGCAGCCAAATGGAACAGCGGACCTGCCATCGCAACAAAGACTCGCGCTTCAGGATCCTCTGGCAACAACGGAGGACGAACCCCACCGTTGGGGCCAAGCACCAGCGCTTCGACGTCACCTTCAACACGCCAAGCTGCCATGGCATGCGCTACTTCGTGGCCTACGATGCTTATCAAATAGACAATCGCAGCAAGCCCTAGAGCAAACGAGCCACTTTGAAAGACCCCCCAGGCAAGCACCGCCATGAGCATCATGACCGAGACATGCAAACGAACCGGGACTCCAAGCCAAACACCAAAAGGGGTGCTCCACTTATCGGTCGAGTCGTCGGGGACATGATTGGTTGGCCACATAGTCGCAGGCCGCCCAGTTTTCGGCCTCACAGCAACGCGACCCAAACAGAATACAACTCCCGTAGCGTAACGCCTAAGAATTGAATTGCCGAAAGGACGCAACGAGTTAAATGATTCTAAAGAAATCAAAGAGGATTGAATCGACTTACTTTTAATAACCCACGCTATAAATTACTTGTGCATGTTCAGATCGTCTGAATTTGACCAAAGCAAACAGGCAGGGTATCGATCGGATTACCTCTCCGCTCGATTCTATCACTCTTAACAATAAACGGCAATCGAATTAGTAATTAAATCCTACAAGCAATTCAAACTAGATCCATTTATTCTACCGTCACACTCTTTGCTAAGTTGCGTGGTTTATCGACATCGCAACCTCGCAAGACGGCAATGTGGTAAGCCAGCAATTGGAGGGGGATCGACGTAACGATTGGCTGTAAGTACTCGGGCACCGAAGGGACATGAATCACCTCGTCGGCAATCTCGCTCGCCCGATCATCTCCTTCATCAACTATCGCAATAACAGGACCACCCCGTGCCCGAATTTCTTCCATGTTGGCTATCACCTTCTCATAAACTGGGCCCTTGGGCACGATGAACACGCTGGGGGTATGATCATCAACCAATGCGATCGGGCCATGCTTCATCTCAGCCGCTGGATATCCTTCGGCATGGATGTAACTAATCTCTTTGAGTTTAAGTGCCCCTTCCAAAGCGGCAGGAAAGTTAAACTGTCTTCCCAGATAGAGGAAATTATTGCACCCCGAGTACTTACCTGCTATCTGTCGTGCTAGGTCGTTGCACTCAAGCGCCTTCTCGACCGCGCCGGGGAGCGACTCGAGTTCGTCGATCATTCGTAAGCCCGCTTCGTAGCTAAGATGACGCAATCGACCCAAATGAAGCGATAGCAGCGCTAGTACAACGCACTGCGAAGTGAATGCCTTGGTCGAAGCGACGCCGATCTCTGCGCCCGCATGAAGATAAACACCACCATCCGATTCACGAGCAATCGTGCTACCCACCACATTACAAAGGGCAAGCACTGGATGGCCCTTACGCTTTGTTTCGCGCATAGCGGCAAGCGTGTCGATCGTTTCGCCACTTTGTGTGATAGCAAGCAGTAGTGTCTCGGCCGACATCGGTGGATTGCGGTAACGAAGTTCGCTTGCGTATTCCACTTCAACTGGTATGCGGGCAAACATCTCAAGCATGTACTCGCCAACAAGAGCAGCGTGCCAACTCGTACCACAAGCGGTAAGTACCATTCGGTCAATGGATCGAAGT
>CAYGQU010000230.1:0-5407 GCA_964352045.1 uncultured Planctomycetaceae bacterium | reverse complement strand
ACGATTGGCCTAGGTCGGCTATGGCAGCGCGCAGCGCTGTTCGATCTGCGTCTTTCTTCGAGTGACTCCACTCCGTCGCAATTGGTCGAAAGTTTGATTCAAAAAAAGCCGTAGGCTCTCAAGCAGAGTCTGCGGCTTTTTTTATGGTGATTTCTTTTTGGGATGCTTCTTTGCAGAATGACGGGCATTTGCCCCCGCCTCGTTTTTTCTCAGTCTCACGCTACGCTGGTAGGGTACCAACCGAACCAAAAAATGCCGATCTCACGATTATCAAAGCTCCCGATGCCCCAGCTCACTGAAGTCAACGTTTCACCCGAACTCTATCCCTTCAAGTCGCAATGGCTAGCATTGCCTGAAGGGAATCTGCATTACTTGGACGAAGGCCCGCGCATAGAAAGTGGTGCCACTACCGATTCCGAAGAAGGAGACCCCGATCCTGCTGCTCCGGTTCTCCTCTTTGTGCATGGTAACCCAACCTGGTCTTTCCATTGGCGGCGTCTGATTGAAGGGCTTCGCGGTACCTGCCGTTGTGTCGCCATTGACCATCTGGGTTGCGGGCTAAGCGATAAACCGAATCAGGCTTATCGTCTTGCTGACCGAATCGAACATTTGGGAGCCTTGATCGATCACTTGGACCTGGATCAGATAACGCTCGTCGCCCAAGATTGGGGCGGAGCGATCGGCCTGGGTGCGATGCTTGATCGTCAAGAGAAGCTAGGCCGTGTCTTGCTTTACAACACAGGGGCGTTCCCCCCTTGGTTCGTACCGCATCGGATCAATGTTTGTAAGACACCCTTTTTGGGCAAGCTCGCTTTACAAGGACTGAACCTTTTTTCCCGCACCGCGATTCGCATGACCATTGATCGCACGCCAAAGCTTGACCGCGCGGTAGCCGACGCTTACCTTGCACCGTACAGTAGTTGGGAAAATCGAAAAGCCGTTTATGAATTCGTGGCCGATATTCCTCGATCTAGCAAGCACCCGACTTGGCAAACACTCGCGTCGATCGAAAGCCGATTACCGCAAATTGCCAACAAGCCGATCCGACTTGTTTGGGGCATGAAAGATTGGTGCTTCACGCCAGCCTGCTTAGAGAAATTTATCGCTTATTGGCCAAATGCTGAAGTTTTGAAACTCCATGACGTCGGCCACTGGGTCGTCGAAGATGCTCCTACCGAAAGTTTGCAGCAGCTCAAGTCATTGCTGGGTGAACCACTAAAACAATAAAATCAAAACCAAGCCCCAAGCTATAAAGACCTTCGTCGAAGAGCCGGAAGTGTCAGCGCCCGAAGAAGCGGATTTCTTAGCTTCCTCCGGGCGTTGAAACTTTTGGCTCATGATTAAAGTACAATAAGTATAAAAGTGCTGCTCCCTTCAATTTATGTTACTTACAGTGCCCAAGATAACCCGTAATCAATCTATAAAGCGTGGCAATGAAAACCGAGTACCGAATTCGCCTCTCGAAAGAACCTTTTACCTTCGCGGCCGCGCATTTCATTACTTATAACGGCAACGTTTGTGAGCCGTTGCATGGGCATAATTATCATGTTGCTGTTGAGCTTACAGGATTACTTGATGAGAACGGATACGTGCGAGATTTTGTCGCAACCCGCGATGAACTGGCGAAAGTGATTGCTGGACTTGACCACTGTGTTATTCTGCCAACCAAACATCAGGCAATATCAGTCGAGACAATACGCATTGAAGACCGAGACGAAGTGGTTGTGACCTACAAAGATCGACGTTGGGTCTTTCCTGCTTCGGATTGCACGCTATTACCGATCCTGAACACCACGGCCGAATTGCTGGCCAAATGGATCGGTAAGCAACTCCTACCCAGCTTAAAGGAACCGCAGACGGATAAGATGATCTGCTCAGAGGTCGTGATTGAAGTCGATGAATGCGACGGTCAGGTCGGAATATGCCGACTGTCCGACCTGTGATACCAAAATCGAGCTATGGCATGCTGATATCACGGGAATAATTCACGGAAACAGCTTTTCTAGGCAAGAAGTTCTTCTGGTTGCTTTTCTTCTGTGTTGTGCAACCTAGACTTTTGCGTGATCTTCAGCCCCCGATTGGCTAGAAGTCAATTTGCTCAGTTGAAATTTCACTGCAACTGCCATGGAATTTCCATTAACAAAATACATTTTCAAGCGGGTAGGACACAGGATGAACGTCGAGCACATTAACCCCTTTCTGAAGTCAGTCACAAATACTTTTGCGACCATGCTTTCGGCAGAAGCAACTCGTGGTGACCTCGTGCTAGGCGATCCCAAGCAACGAACTTTCCCGATCAGCGGCATTATTGGTCTTTCAGGCAAAGCCTCGGGCATGGTGGTTATCAATCTTTCGACCGAAGTCGCATTGCGTGCAGCCTCGGTCATGCTCATGGAAGAACAAACCGAAGTAAACGATGATGTGCTCGATGCCGTTGGCGAAATCGCCAACATCATTGCAGGCCAAGCGAAGACGGAGCTCGAGCAATATGATCTTAGCGTCAGCTTGCCCAATGTGATTACCGGAGATGGCCATGAGATTCGATTCCCTTCAGCAACACCACCACTAGCAGTCCCCTTCTCTACCGATTTTGGACCACTTCGATTAGAAGTTGGATTTGAGACCACCGAGGCGGCCGTTACGGCTTAATCCAATGCTTGGTGACCAAAGCTTGGTGGCCCTTTCGCTCCGGGCATTTCTACCGAGCATCTCTACCAAGCACTGTTATTGGGCCTAAATTCAAAGCAAAACAGAAAGGCTGCTGGCAACGCTAGCGGCCTCTTTCTTTGCGCAACCGGCAAAATTGTTCATAGCTGCCATCGACAGTTGTCGATTCGATAAAAGGGTGACTCATGCGAGTTACTCGATTGAATGGAATTAATTCGCTGCTGACCACGTCCTGGCCCAAAGTAATGTCGAACCTTCATAATGCTGCTATCTTGCTAATGAGTCTTCCCGAAGAACAAGCGGGGATGCTTATGGGGCAATTCGATCAGAAACAAGTCGAACAAGTTTCGATCGAAATTGCCCACCTCAAACGCATTACCGCCGAAGAAGAAGAGCAAGTGATTCGTGAGTTTGCCGATACCAACCCCGCGGGGGGTGGCGCATCGGGTGGCATTGAACGTGCTAAAAACTTAGTGAAGAAAGCACTAGGCACCGACGCAGGTGACACGATCGATAACATTCGACAGTCGATCGAAGCCTTGCCGTTCGGCTTTCTGAGAAATACCGACAGTCAAAACGTATTGACTTACATTACGGACGAACATCCTCAGACCATCGCACTGATAATTTCGCATTTACCTTCCTCCTTCGCTGCAGAAATCTTGGCCGGATTGCCCAGCGATCGCCAGTTGTTAGTCGTCAAGCGAATGGCCAATATGGGGCAAACCAATCCTGACATCATCCGTGAAGTCGAGGCGGGACTCGAACGGCGCATGTCGAGTGTTATGAGTCACAGTTTCCAAGTTGCAGGGGGTGTTGAGTCGGTAGCAGCGATTCTAAATGTTACTGACCGGGGAACCGAACGGATGCTGATGGAAGGGCTCGGTTCTGACGATCCTGATCTTGTCGAAGAAATTCGACGCTTGATGTTTGTCTTCGACGACATTGCCAAGTTTGGCAAGAAAGAAATTCAAACCGTTCTGAAAAGCGTCGAAAGCTCTCAGTGGGCGTTGGCACTCAAAGGGGCAAGTCCCGAGATTAAAGACAAAATCCTCGGCAATATGTCACAACGTGCTGCCGACATGCTCAAAGAGGAAATGGAATACTTAGGCGCCGTCAAACTCTCGGCTGTCGAGGAACAACAACAAAAAATTGTGGATATCATTCGCGGACTCGAAGATGCGGGTGAAATTGAGCTCAATCAATCAAACGAAGAAGAAGAGCTTGTTCAGTGAGTTCTTCATAACAGTACGGGCTGCGGATCAGGCAAATCCTTACCGATCGATCTACCCTAGGTTAAGAATCTTTTTTGTAGGGTGCGTCGCGACGCACCCTACAAACTGCGGTATAATTCTCTTGCAGGGGCTATAGACGATCACTCATAAAAGGTAAGTTGTGCGGCAGATGTACGATCTTCCGCAACCCATCGAGACGACCGCATAGCGATGTCCCTTAGCCCAATGATGCAGCAGTATCATGATGCCAAGCAGGCGGCTGGTGATGCGCTGCTGCTGTTCCGCATGGGGGATTTTTACGAGCTATTTCACGAAGATGCCAAAGAAGCGGCTCGGATTCTTGGCCTCACTCTCACGACGCGCGACAAAGGCGACCCGGCTAAGGGAAAAGAACCTACCGCCATGGCCGGGTTCCCCCATCATCAGCTCGAAGGTTATCTCGGCAAGATCTTACGCGCTGGCCGACGAGCGGCCGTCTGCGACCAAGTCGAAGACCCCAAGCAAACCAAAGGGCTCGTCCGACGAGAAGTCACCCGCATCGTCTCAGCCGGTACCATTACCGACGATGAACTGCTCGATCCGCAGACGAGCAACTACCTTGCCGCTGTTGCGTTTGAAGGCAAGCAATCGTCGCCCGACTCCCCTGCGTTGGTCGGCTTGGCCTGGGTCGAAGTCTCGACTGGCCAGTTCTTTGCCACAGCCGTTAACGAACGACAATTGGTCGATCAGCTGGCTCGCGTCGATGCCTCGGAGTGCCTCGTAGCCGATGAAGCCGATCCCTTGCTGCCCGGCGGAATCGACGAGAGAATGGTCATCACGAAACGTCCCGCGAGGGCCTTCGGCTTCCGCACCGCTTCGGAAACACTCCGCGATCATTTCCAAACCAAAACACTCGCTGGCTTTGGTTTCGATGACGAACAGCGAGACAAAAACCCACGTGATCTGCTCGCTCTTTCGGCTGCGGGAGCGGTGATCGACTATCTTCGCGAAACACAACGCGCTTCCCTAAGTCATCTCGTTCGGTTGTCGCCCGCCGAACCTGGTTCGACACTCGAAATCGACGCGGCCACATGGCGCAGCCTCGAAATCACTCGCACGATCCGCGAAGGACGTCGCGAAGGTGCGTTGCTTGGAGTGATTGACCGAACCGTCACGAGCGTCGGTGCCCGAATGCTGTGCGAATGGCTCCGTCGTCCGCTGACCGATGTCGCCAGCATTGATACCCGTCTCGATGCTGTCGGCGAATTCGTTTCTTCATCGCCATTTGCCACATCGGTCCGCGAACAACTGAAAAATGTGTACGACCTCGAACGGCTCGTCGCCCGTGTCATGACCGGTCGTGCCAGCCCACGCGATCTATCATGCATCGCCCGAACACTAAAAGCCCTTCCCGAACTAAAAGCCAAACTGACCGGCCGATCGAGCCACCGGCTTATGCAACTTGAAGAACGCATCGACCTTTGCCCCGAAGTTCGTTCGCGTCTTGACGAAGCCTTGGACGATGA
>CAYGQU010000229.1:798-5415 GCA_964352045.1 uncultured Planctomycetaceae bacterium | reverse complement strand
AATTGATTCAACGCTAACTAGTTCCGATGCTTTAAGCGAATCGGCCAACGTTTCGCCCGTAATGTATTCGTTGAACTCGCTGACTGCTCTTGCGAGTGCATCCGAATCGGTAGTGATTCCGACGAGGATACGATCGGTAAATTCGCAGCCAATTTCTTTGCGTCGATCTTGAATCGCCCGTACAAGGTCTCGGGCCATTCCCTCACGTTCCAACTCAGGTGTCAGTTCGGTCGAAAGGACAACGACAACGCCCTTGTCATTGGCAGCAGCCCAACCTGGCTTGGCATTGATCCGAACTTCGACTTCTTCAGGCAGCAACTCGATTGCTTGGCCCTCGACCGTGAGGTTAATTTTACCGTTATCGCGTAGGTTGGCGAGCAATTCGGAGCCAGTGGCTTCGTTCAGCGATTTTTTCACCTTTGGCATGAGCTTGCCTAACTTTTTGCCAAGTAGCTTGAAGTTGGGCATCACTTCGTGATCAACATATTTTTCAGGTTCATCGCTGTAAGCAACTTCCTTGACGTTGAGTTCCCCTTCAATGACAGTCGCATGCTCTTCAAGCCATGCTTGGTGTTTTGTATCAGCGAGAATGACTTCGACTTTGGCCAGCGGTTGGCGAACTTTGAGTTCCGCCGCGCTGCGGGCTTGCCGACCAAGAGACGCAATCAATCGGACCATGCTCATCCGTTCAGAAAGGTATTCATCCAACAACATGGTATCCACTTCGGGATAATCACTAAGATGAACACTCTCTGGTGCGTCGTCAAACACTCCTGCTAGGTTCTTCCAAAAAGTTTCGGCTATGAAAGGAGTAAACGGTGCGATCAACTTACTGGTGGTCGTCAGACACTCGTAAAGGGTCCAGTAGGCGTCGAGCTTTGCCGTTTCGCGTTTATCTTTTGACCAAAAGCGATCACGGCTTCGACGAACCCACCAGTTCGACAGCCCCTCGACAAATTCGGTAAGCGCGCCACACGCCCCATAATTGTCGTACTCATCCATCCGTTCGGTTACAAGCTGGATCGTTTTGTTCAATTCGGCCAAAACCCAACGATCAAGTTCGTCACGTTCGCTGACGGGGCGATAAGAGTTGGCTGAGGCAAACTCTGCTGAAGTTAACTCGCTAACCTTTGCCTTGGTGCCTAATTCGTTTTTGGGGTCAAACTCATCTATGTTGGCGTAGATGACAAAAAAGCTGTAGCAGTTCCAGAGACGGAGTAAGAATTCGGGAATCGAATCCTTAATCGCTTGCTCACTGTAGCGAATCGAGGTCCAAGGGGGCTGATTCGCATAGAGATACCAACGTAGGGCATCGGCTCCGAACTTGTCGAAGATTTCTGACGGCTCACGATAGTTTCGCTTGCTTTTGGACATCTTTTGCCCATCTTCGCCAAGCATGAGGCCAAGCACGATGCAGTTCTTAAAGGGATGCGGGTACGCATGCGGCGTCTTCCCCTCGCCCATGAGCATCGTGCTGATTGCGACTTGCGAATAGAACCAACCACGTGTCTGGTCAATGGCTTCGCTAATGAAATCAGCAGGGAATTGGCTCTCGAATCGTTCGCGTTCAAGCCCCTCGACCTGGCCACGGTAGCCCCATTGGGCGAAAGGCATGGCACCTGAATCGTACCAACAGTCAATCACTTCCGAGACACGCTGCATGCGAGCCCCTTCGGCAAACGGCGAATCGTAAGTCACGGCGTCGATATAAGGCTTATGAACTCGCAGGTCATCAGGTAGCTCCGGATTGGCATTTTTGGCTCTTTCCCAAACGTCGGTGCCGGCAATGCCTGGTTTGGCGAGCAAAGCATCGTAGCCTCCGACCGCTTCTTGCTTGCCCGTCTTCTCACATTCCCAAACCGGGAGGGGGGTCCCCCAATAGCGTTCACGGCTCAGCGCCCAGTCGACATTCGATTCGAGGAACTTACCAAAACGTCCCTCTTTGATATGCCCCGGCAACCAATTGATCTGTTGATTGTTTGCGAGCATTTTGTCTTTGAAGGCGGTTGTCTTGATAAACCAACTTTCGCGTGGGTACTGAATCAGCGGATCTTCGTCCGCCCGCCAACAGAAAGGATAATCATGTAGATACTGCTCTTGGAAGTAAAGCAAACCACGCTGTTTGAGATCGCGAGCTATCTCTTTGTCACACTCCTTTACCCAACGGCCACGGACAAACTCGGGAGCTTCGTCGGTAAACTTGCCATCGGGTCCAACGCAATTGATAAGCGTCGGGCCTTCGCCGTTTGCATATCGGTTTTGTTCAGCTACGAGCACTTCGTAGTCGACTTCACCAAACGCGGGGGCTTGATGTACAACGCCCGAGCCGCTCTCGGTCGTAACGAAGTCTGCCGCGACGACACGCCATGCCAGGAATTCTTCTCCTGATTCGTCCCCTTGGGTTGGATCAGCAAGCTTTCCGCGTTGCGCTCCGCCAAGAGCAAATGGCACCTTACCCGACCTATCGCCAGCCCTCTCCAAGAGCGATAATCTGTGCTGTGCAGCATCGAGTGTGTAGTAGCAATCGAATGGCGGTAAGTAACGCCGACCAACCAACTCGCTCCCTCGGCAAGTCGAAACAACTTTTAGCTCACGCTTGAGCTTCGCACCGATTGCTTCGACGAGGTCGGAGGCCATGATGAGCACGTCACCCGTCTCGGGATCTTCGACCGTCGAGTATTCGATTGCCGGGTTAACCGCTGCGAATTGGTTCGATGGCAAGGTCCATGGCGTGGTGGTCCAAACGAGGAGCGAAGTCTTCGTCACCTGTCCATCATCGAGTAACGGGAATTTGACAAAGACACTCGGGTCAGCAACCTCGCGGTACCCCTGCCCCACTTCTCCAGCAGATAGGGCCGTTCCGCCCTGGGCCCACCACCAAACGATCTTATGCCCTTGGTAAAGAAGCCCTTGATTGAACAACTGTTCGAGGCTCCACCAAACCGACTCGATGTACGACTGATGATAGGTAACGTAAGCTTCTTCTAGGTTTACCCAAAAGCCGAGTCGTTCGGTCAAACGTTCCCATTCTTGCATGTAGCGCCAGACCGAGGCTTGGCACTTTTGGATAAAGGGCTCCACGCCGTAGGCTTCTATTTCTTCTTTTGAGTGAATGCCCAGCTCTTTACAAACTTCAACTTCAACTGGCAGCCCGTGCGTATCCCAACCTGCCTTGCGCTCACAACGGTAGCCTCGCATTGTCTTGTAACGTGGAAAGACATCCTTGATTGCGCGTGTCAGGCAGTGCCCTGGGTGAGGCATACCGTTGGCGGTAGGAGGGCCTTCGTAAAAGACAAAAGGCTTGGCGCCGTCGCGCCGCTTGAGCGACTTCTGATAGATTTCGTTCTCTTTCCAAAAGTGAACGATCTCTTCTTCGAGTTGAGGGAAGCTAACTTGGTTTTCGACCGGCTTGAACATCACTGTTTTAGCAAATCTGCGAGGGAGGTAGGGACAAACTTTCAGCGATCTTTCAATCGTCTGAGAATCCACTAGTAGAGCAGGTTTTGCCCGTTTCGCCGAGATGGGTCCGTAAAACCAACGTTGTATTACCGGCTATCGATTCACAAGCTGCCGACTCACATTTATTTAATTCAACGGAGATCCAATCAGTCGTCAAAGTCTTTGTCGTCGGCAAACGCGTCTTCCGAGTCCTCATCCTCATCGTCATCGACTTCTGCATGGACATCGAATTCATCCCCTTCGTCGTCCTGGAATTCGTCTCCAAAGCCATCGTCTTCTTCGTCGTCATCCCATTCTTCTTCAAAATCGTCGTCGAAATCGTCGTCGAAGTCGTCATCTTCGAAATCGTCGAAAGGATCCGTCGATGGTGAGTGTGAGGGCGAATATGCTGGTGCCTCGGACGCTGTAGGGCTGGGTCCGTCTGCGATTCCTGAATCAACACTAGAACTTGACTCAACATCATCCTCGTCGTTACCAACCTCTTCCGAGTCGGCAATATCTGCCATCTTGTCATCGGCGACATCCATGCTTGCTGGCATGTCTTTAGCCTGGCCATCGGCCGTCGTCTTTTCGGTCGATTTCTCATCAGACGGATTCAAAGGGGCACCTTCAGACATAGAACTTGCAGAAACTAGGGGATGGTCGGAATTGGGTTTTGGACGAAGTCGGTTGGGACCGGAGAACTGCTTTGTCGGTAGGCAGCCGTTGGGGTAGGCTGTTAGATTACCTAGCAGAACGGTTCCGCACCAGTCAGCAGACCCATAATGTCGGCCGATTCAACGTGAATTGCAGGCAGGGACTACTAGTTTTTTCGCTCTGAGAAAAATGTCAAGCTCCATGGGCAGCCAAATTAGTAAGATTTGGCCTCGGCATAGTCGGCATAGCTAGCTGAATTAGCTTGTTCCTTGCTACATTCTTACTACTGATACAAGTAAATTGAACTGCATTTTATGAGTAATTCCCGTTATGTCAGATGCCCCCTTGGATGTAATTGCGGTCGGAGCCCATCCGGATGACGTCGAGATCGGGTGCGGCGGCACTTTGGCGCGACTCGTCGAGCAAGGGTATCGAGTCGGAATCGTCGATCTTACGGACGGAGAACCGACACCTGGCTCACCTGGACCTGAAGTTCGGTTGGCCGAAGCGGCCGATGCGGCC
>CAYGQU010000229.1:0-788 GCA_964352045.1 uncultured Planctomycetaceae bacterium | reverse complement strand
ACCGAGAAACCTTGCCACTTCCCAATCGACGGTTATTCGATGGATTTGACGAACGAGTCGCCTTGGCGAAAGTCTTTCGTCGATTCAAGCCAAGCCTTGTCATTGGCATTGCCGATCGGACTCCGCTAGCTTCGCCCGACCATTGGCAAGCGGCACAAATCATCGATGCTGCTGTCTTCTACTCGCGACTCACGAAGTGGGATAGTGAGTTTGATGGTCTACCGGTTCATCGAATTGAAAACCAGCTCTATTATCCACTCTCGTTTTACTCGATGGAAGAGCAGTCCCCGGGCAACCATTTTGTTATGGATATTAGCACTACCCTCGAAAAAAAGCTCTCAGCGGTACGCGCCTACAAAACGCAATTCCCGCCCGAGAAGCAACAAATCTTCGCCCGAGTTGAAACGA
Organism: uncultured Planctomycetaceae bacterium; assembly: GCA_964352045.1. Taxonomy (GTDB): domain Bacteria; phylum Planctomycetota; class Planctomycetia; order Pirellulales; family Lacipirellulaceae; genus CAYGQU01. The sequence goes on along the minus strand of CAYGQU010000229.1, from coordinate 380 downwards.
TGAATCGTTATCATGGCCAAACTGCTGGCTTCGTTGCAGGCGAACTACTTACTAGCCCTCGGACACTTGGCTTGACCGACTTGATGGCGAACATCAAACGATAATTTTTCGCACACTCCTAGATACTCCGCTCATGAATCACCCCTACGGATGGCTTTGCCTAGCCCCGCCCGTTGTTGCCGTTGTGCTCGCAATTATCACCAAGCGAATTTTAATTTCGGTCTTGCTGGGGCTATTCTTCGGTGCATTGCTTATGAGCGGTGGAAACGTCATATCGGCGATTATTTCGACATGCGAAACTCATCTGTGGCCAACGTTTATCCAAGAAAGTAAACTTCGCCTCTTCAGCTTTACAATGTCGATGGGTGCAACCATCGGGC
>CAYGQU010000228.1:0-5417 GCA_964352045.1 uncultured Planctomycetaceae bacterium | reverse complement strand
TCAGAGAATATCTGCTGTTAAATTGGGGTCCCCCCATGGTTTACGTCGATGCTATGATCTTGCCTGACTGGTAAAGCGTCGCTATTTTCAAAATAGTGGACCTTACAGGTAAACACTTTTTCCTTTGAATCTAACCAATACGGCTGACCTCGGATGTTGGGAAAGCCTCCTAAGCGAGCTAAACGCATGCTATCAAATCAACTGTTTGAATCACTTCTTGCTGATCGTACTCACGGAAAGCATGCCGGCTGGATTTTCATTAAGCTCGGACTTGTATTTTGCTTTCTCATTGGCAGCACCGCTTCGACGCTTTTGGCACGGCCAGCAGGGCCCACCGATCAGGATAAGCATATCACACGGTTTGTCCGATTGCTGATGGAGCAAAAGCACCTAACGAAGCAAGAGATCGACGACAAAATGTCGGCACGTTGTCTGGATATGTTCCTCAAGACCCTCGATCCGATGAAGATTTACTTCTATGAATCGGATGTCGATGAATTTTCGCGTTACAAGACGCAGCTTGATGATTTGATAAGCAAAGGGGATATCACTTTTTCCCATTCCGTATTCAATCGGTTCATGGCACGCGTTGAGGAACGATGTGCTTACTCAATCCAAATGGTTGACTTTGAACATGACTTTACGCTTGATGAAACGATTATTCGTGATCGCGACGCCATGGAATATGCCAAGTCGCCAGAAGAAGCCCACGATCGTTGGCGTAAGCGAGTCAAATTCGATCTTCTTGTCGAAATTGCCGACGAGGTCGATATAGAAGAAGCAAAGAAGAAACTTCGCAAGCGATACAGTAGCATCGAAAAGCGATGGGAGCAAACAAGCAATGACGAATTGCTTGAAATGTACCTTTCTTCGTTAACGCGAGGGTTCGACCCGCACTCGACCTATATGTCACCCGCAACGCTTGATTCGTTTACGATCAATATGCGGCTCGAATTAGATGGAATTGGCGCCTCACTTCGCAGCGAAGATGGCTATACCGAAGTGCATGAAATTATCGTTGGTGGCGCAGCTGATAAACAAGGAATGCTCAAGAAGGGGGACCAAATTATTGGTGTTGGCCAGGGAACCGATGGCCCCATCGAAGATGTCGTCGATCTAAAAATTAACGACGTCGTAAAGCAAATTCGCGGCAAACGAGGCACCATTGTCCGACTGCAAGTGAAGCCAGTATCAAACCCAAAAGAAATTGTTGAATACACGATCACTCGTGACCGAATCGAGCTCAAGGACCAAGAAGCTCGCAGCACGGTCGTCGAATGGGGAAAGCACGCTGATGGCACCCCTTATCGAGTTGGCGTTATCAATCTGCCAAGTTTTTATCTCGATATTGAAGGCTATCGACGCAATGTCCCCAATTATCGCAGCACATCACGTGACGTACGCCGTCTGCTTGAAGGTTTTCAGAATGAGGGAGTCGATGCGGTTGTCGTTGATTTGCGATTCAACGGTGGAGGTTCGCTCAGCGAAGCAGTTGATATGACAGGGTTGTTCATTGACCAAGGCCCCGTAGTGCAAGTACAAGGCCCCGATGGCCGTCCCAGTGCCCATAAAGACGAAGTGCCCGGTATGACTTGGGAAGGACCACTCGTTGTATTAACGAACAAGTTCAGCGCCTCGTCGAGTGAAATTTTTGCTGGTGCCATTCAAGATTATGGCCGAGGAATCGTTGTTGGCGATGAATCTACGCACGGCAAAGGAACGGTTCAACAGCTCTATGACGTTAGTGATGTGATCTTCCGTTTTGGTAACAAGCCAAACTGGGGAGCCCTTAAGCTAACTATCCAACAATTCTTCCGTCCTGGTGGCGATAGCACACAGGGGCGTGGAGTTCTTTCGGATGTGACCATCCCTTCAATTACCGATCATTTTGAAGGAATCTCAGAATCGGAAGCCGATTACGCGCTCGACTTTAGCCGTGTACGCCCTTTGCCGCATGATCGGTTGGGTATGTCCGGCGGACGAGTTGGCGAGATACTACAAAAACTCTCCGACGATCGAGTTCAGCATTCGGAAGAATTCGCCAAGGATACACAGCGAATTGCGCGTTATGAAGAACAAGTCGCCCAGCCGACCGTAACGCTCAATCTCGAGCAATACATGGCCGAGCGAGAAGAGCTTGATGCCGAGAAGGACGAGCAAGAAGAACTAGCTGAAGAATTAAATACTTCCGACAAGCCGGTTTACGATATGGAAGATCATTACAACCAAGAAGCAATGTCGATTGTCATCGACTATGTTCGTTTACTGCAAGAAAACAAAGTGGCGATTGCTCCGAAGGCTGCTCGCTAATTAACTTGTTTTTTGCAAATCTTATTGCGTTTGTTGTGAGCTAACCTAAGGGGATTCTCAGTCCATCGTAGGCAAGGTCAATATGATCAGGGAGTTCTGCACAAGTTGCTTCATGTTCTAGATCGTGTGACATGTGCGTGAAGTAGGCTTTTTTCGCACCCAACTCTTCGACGAGGTCGATGGCTTGTTCAAGGCTAAAGTGGGTCGTGTGTTTTTCGTGCCGGAGTGCGTCAAGAATAATGACGTCGAGCCCTTGCAGCGCTGCTTTGCTCTCTTCTGGCAAACCACTTAGATCAGTGCAGTAGGCGATGTTTCCAAATCGAAAACCTAGCGTGTTAAAATTAGGTCCATGCCATTGCCTGACAGCTGTTACTTCACTGCCAAGTAGCTGAATAGGTTGCCAAGTTTTTGGTGGATTGGAAGTCAATTTTTTGTTCAAATCGTTCGGCCTTGGCTGTCCGGTTGGACCAATACGCTCAAATTGAAGTTTTGGCACCGCCCCTTTGTGCAAATTGGGAAGCGTTTGGAAGGCGTAGTCAAACGATTTGCGAATTCGCTGCTCGACTATTTCTTCGCAGTAGAGCGTCACCGGGCCACCCAAGTAGAATTGCATCAGACGCAAATCATCAAGGCCAAATAAATGGTCAGCATGCTCATGCGTATAAAGTACTGAGTGAACAAGCCCGATTTTTTCTCGGAGTAGTTGTTGTCGCAAGTCGGGCGACGTGTCGATGAGAAGATTTCCCTCAGCGAGCCCTACGATCACACTGCAACGAGTCCGTTTGTTTTTCGGATTGGTGCTTTGGCAGACAGCACAGCCACAACCAATCGAGGGGACTCCAACACTTGTTCCGGTACCAAGAAGGATCATCTCTCCCCGAATATCAGTCGTTGCAACTTCTTGATTCAAGGTAGAGGATTTTCGTGCAAGGAGTTCGGCGGGGATTCTGGCACAGCTGTGCAATTAGTCCCCATTCTAAGCTTGCTTATCTTCCTAAGGAAGATGCATACGCCTTGACCCTTTAATTAATCTTCTCGTAGAGAACGGTTGCTAGTAGACAACTGATTCGTTTCGACTAGCGGGTTTGGACTCGTTCAGTGCGAAGTGTCGATTCGGAGTGCAGCGTATCTCCTGCTGTGAATTTTGGGGCAACCCAACCATTTTGATCCAAGGGTATATCAATTGCCACGGTCACCGATTCGGTATCGGTTGTAAGTACGCTTGGTGTGACTGTTACGGTCGCTCCGCGAGCGGCAATGATACTGAGGATACGATTAGCTTCGGCTACTGCTTCGCCAGCTGTTGCGCCTGGCACGATTGCGATACGCGATGCTTCGTAGGCGGCATTGTCTGCCGTATGTCGCAATACATTGAGCCGAGTGAATTCAAACATGGTGAAAACCACCAGGAAGAAGACCGGCGCAACGATTGCAAACTCTACCATCGTCGCACCGGTTCGGTCCGACTTGCGAGGGCGTCGAATAATTCTATTTGAATTCATCGTGTTTTATTCAGTTAGTAGCACGGGAAGGGTGCGTGCGATTTCGCGGAAGATGATGGCTAAGTCAACAGCCGTATCGGCATGAAAGTGCTGACCACCACCAATGGAAGCAACATTTTCCATTCGAGCGATATCGGCATTGGGGCTAAAAGTTACGGTGTGTATTACGACATCATCCGAAGCCGAATTTAGTGCAACGGTCTCGGGAGTCGTTCCAGAGTTGTGCCGTCCGTCGGTCATTAGCACAATCGTTTTGATGGCATAAGGACGCGCTCCCGACAGCGCATCGATTCCTTCTTGAAGGCCTGCACCAATGGCGGTACCACCACCAATCCCATTGGTCATGTACTCATCCATAGCTGCGGTAACACGATCGTAATCCAGTGATAAGGTGCAATCTAAACTTGATACGTTGAAACGATGTCGATCACCTCCACAACGTATGGTGTTGTTTGTGCTGTAGCTGGCAAGCGCAACTTGTTCTTCGGGATAGGTATCTTCAAGCTCCGAGAGAAAAGCTTGGATTGCTTGGCCAAGAGCATAGAACCGCGTGTCGGTCGCCATAGGGCCACAGTTTTGGCCATTACCTGTACCAGCGAAATCAATATCAAGACCCATTGAACCCGACCGGTCGATTACAATGCAAATGTCGCGGTCCATGACGGTCGACATCGCTTGGTGGACTGGTTCGTAGGTGTGCGTGCCGAGAACACCACCAAAGAAGAGGTCAACCGCACCATCACGCGAGCCGGCAGCACGGCTTCCCGTTACACGAACGCCATTGATGGTATTTCCTCCTGTGCTGAAGCTGAAACGTTGGGTCGAATCGCTCTGTGAAGATTCGCCGAAGAGGACTTGGTTATTCCTCAATCGAAGTGGCTGGCCAGCAACGAGGTTTCGGCTTGCAGTTCGTTTTGCGGCACGGCGCGCGTCATTGACATTTTGTTCGAGCGATAGTTCTTTTGCTGCCGCGCGTGCGGCAGCGTCGGTGGCTGTTCGTAGCTCGGTTCGCACAAGCTGCATCCAGGCAACATCAATCGCAAATGCCGATAAGATAACGAGCACAGGTAATAGAATGGCACAGAGTACCACAATGGCACCACGACGGTCCGCTTGGCGATAATTTTTGGAGTGGATCATTTCAAAATTCTCGTTTCAAGAAGGCTCGATTCAAGGAGGCTGGTATCAAAGGAGTCGCTGGCAGCGTCGGTCTTTCTTGTAGTAATACGAATACTCAAATTTCTTTCATGAATACCGCTTGTGATTGAAGGACTTGGCCTCCAAAGAAACTTAAAGGAACCACTCGGTTGGCGTCTGCCGGAGCCGATATATTCACCGTAATGTATTGACCTGGATCAATCGAAGTAATGTCAGATGGCGTAATGGTAATCGTTGCGCCGTTCACGCCACGATCAGTAAGGATTTGATTGCAAGTAGCCATTACATCAGCCGAAGTCGCTTCAGGAACAACTGCCGTGTGCGCCCCTTCGTAAGCCGATACAGCCAGCGATTGCTTGAGAAAAATCATCGAACACGATTCGAGAACCCCCATCAAGATCAGTAGCAAGACGGGCAAACATATGGCGAATTCGACCGCGGCGATAC